>JAZOPY010000001.1:0-6354 GCA_045655825.1 Candidatus Cryptobacteroides sp.
AATTTATACATTTGTGGGAAAGATTCAGAAAAACATGCCGGAGCTAGCATACCTCTTGACTGAGGTTGAAAACAGATATGGACGAAGGATAGCGACTACGACTGATTTCGAGTCGCTGTCCTTTGTTATTGAACATCAGACGGGTGAGCAGATTTCCTCCTCAACCTTGAAGCGACTTTGGGGCTATGTCAGTCTGAATCCTACTCCGAGGATTGCTACTTTAGATATTTTGTCAAAGTTTATCGACTATAAGAACTTCAAGGCTTTTTGTGAGGGCTTGAAGGAGTCTAAGAATTATGTGTCCACATTCTTTACTGCCAGATATCAGATGGTAGCGGAGCTGAATCCCGGAGTTGAGGTGACTATAGGGTGGGCCCCAAATCGTCTTGTGCGCCTTAATTACCTGGGGGATTTTCAGTTTGAAGTGATCTCTTCGGAGAACTCTCAGCTCCTGCCGGGAGATAGGTTTGAACTTTCGGAAATCATTGTCGGATATCCGATGTATATTTCAAGGATCTTGCGTAACGAAGAATATACTCCATCTTATGTTGCAGGGCGAAATAATGGAATAAATCTTTTGAAGGTTGAAGCTAAAGGATAGATGCTGCAACTTCTTTAAACAGCTGATCCAAATCAGATTCATCAATGTAATCATCCGGTGGCGTGTCTTGAGACTTCGCCGCTGGATTTTTTGTTGGGGTAACCTTTGCTTCAGGCTCTGCAGTAGACTGTTCTTGTGCGACTGAAACTGGTGTCTGGGATGGGAGCGTGGTGTTTGAGGATCTTTCTGCCTCAGGCAGTGAATCTGTCTGTGCCTGTGTCTGTGTCTGTGTCTGTGCTTGCCCCTGCCCCTGCTCTGCATCTGTGGTTGAGAAGTATATGATGGATGCTATTGTGGCTATGCTGAGTACTACGGCGAGGTGGTAGAGTCTTCTTGAACTCGCATTTTTTATTGCAGTTTTTATTTCACCAGCTGAACTATATCTCTGGTCTTTGTTATGCTTAAGACATCGGGAACTGATATGGCGGTATCTGGACGTAAGTTCGTTGATAATCACTCCAAACGACCATATATCGCTGCGTATGTCTGCCTGTTCGCCTGCTATAAGCTCGGGAGCGGCGTAATGGCGAGTGCCGGCCGGAGCCTTGAATGTTCCGTATGAGTCTGCGTCAGAAAGTCCGAAGTCGATGATCTTTACGTTCTGCCCGTTGTGGGTGATCATTATGTTCTCAGGCTTGAGGTCGCGGTGGATGATCTGTTTGCGGTGTATGTATTCAAGAGCATCGCATATTTCATAGATGATTTTCTCGCAGAGTTTGCTGTCGATTTTACTGGCCTTGATAAGCTCTTCCAAGGTGTAACCGTCAATCCATTCCATGACGATGCAGTTGCCGATCGCTGGGTGCTGGATCTTGGCAAAGTACTGACACACTCCGCTGTGACTAAGCGAAAATCCTATGTTGAAATCTTTCTTCAGCAACTCTTCATACATGAGGATGCCTCTGTACTGCTTTTTAAGAGCCTTGTAAACGAAGAACCTTCCTTCCTTGCAGATACGATACAACTCACTGAATCCCTCCTCTGATGAGTGGATGAGTTCAATGTCGTTTGTATATGATTTCGGATTTTCTGTCACGGACGGGAGAAAGAATCCTGAAGGTCCTAGCATGCGGTTTAAAATTTTTCAAAGATACTGCTTTTTTATTAAATTTGTGCCTTGTGAGAACGTGTATTGCATATTTGGTGTGCCTGTTATTGACAGTTACCCTCCATGCTCAGGATCTGTCCGTCCGTGATGTGGAGCTCTCGCATTATGAGGTTTTATGTGAGGAGTGTATGGAACTCAAGGCTCGCATTGAGGCAGGTGAGAAGATATCACGAAAATATGCTCAAGACATCATCGACAGTTTTATCAGCATGAATGCCGATCTTAAAGAGAGGCGGAAGTATATGACTGCTGCTCAACGAAGACGATTCAATGCAGTGGGAGTGTGGTTTACAACTGGTGAAAAACCTCGTCTGAACGAGAAGGAATCGGGTGGATTTATATCGATGGGTATATCTTCCGGTGCGGTTTCTTTGTCAGAACCGTACACAAAGCTCGATAAGATCGAACTTCCCATTAAGAAGCCCCGCAGATGGGATTATCTGACTAAGTGTGTTTTGGCAGACTTCTCAACATATGATCAAGCCTTCGGTTGTATGCTCGGACTTCATGGACCAAGATATGGCGGATACGTTCGTGCCCGTTTCAGACACGCAATCTCTGGCGTTCCAGGATATTCGTATCAATGTTTGAGTGACGGCTCTTTACCTGATGGAATGGGAAAGTTCTGGGGCACCGGAAAGTCGGAGATCTATACATGCTCCTATGCCGCAGGAACTCTTGTTCCTGCGACAAAATGGCTCACCTTCTATGCTGGAGCTGGTTATGCCGAGACTTATACTGTCTGGCAGGATGTGGATCGCGAATGGGCTTTGATTGCGGACCGCTCTGTAAATGGTTTATCGGCAGATCTTGGTGTAGTCTGTGAGTATGCCCGCATTGCTGTTTCGGCTGGCGTAAGTACAATATCCTTTCGCGCTTATTCATTCACCTGTGGTGTGGGTATCCGCCTATGATACTCGGTGTCTATTCGTACCAGGTCTTGTAATGAAGGTAGTTCTGCGCGTTGGCATGTGCCTTGGCCAGAACTGCTTCCGATCCGTCCTTGATCTTTCGGGCAGGGATGCCTGCATATATGCCAGGCTCAAGAACCTGATTAGAAGGAACGACTGCTCCGGCTGCGATGATGGTGCCGTCCGGAACAATAGTGTGGTCCATTACGATGGCTCCCATGCCTATGATCACATCATTGCCGATGATGCAGCCATGCACATTTGCTCCATGGCCTATCGAAACATCGTTGCCGATGATACACTCTGACTGCTTGTATGTAGCGTGCAGTACTGCATTGTCCTGGATGTTGACACGGTCGCCGATGCGGATCGCACCGACGTCGCCGCGAAGCACAGCGCCATACCATACGCTGCAGTCCTCACCCATTTCCACTGTTCCTATGATAGTCGCCGTCTCAGCCAGAAACGCGCGCTCTCCGATCTTGGGCGTATCGCCCTTCAGTGTCCGTATTATTGCCATAAAATATCTTGCTTGTTACAAATATACCTCATTTCGACCATACTCGGCCACAAAATCGGGCATATATGTGGCCGACTCCTTAAATTTACCCTAGTTGGCCAAGAATATAGCTTGTTTTGTGGCTCATTTTAGTCATACTTTGGATACGAACTGAACTAAAAGCTTAACTTTGTAGAAATTGCAATCTGATAATTAATAATTAGTATGAGAAAGTTACTTGTTGCTTTAACAGCTATAGCTTTGCTTGTGAACTGTAATTCTTCCGGTAAGAAGGAAACGAAATCTCTTGATGAGAAGACTATTACAGAGAGTAGATATTTTGACTCAATGGTCAAGCCAGTAGGCAGTGCACGAAACTTTGAAAAGGACCTGCAAGCTCGTGAAAAGATTGCCATCAAGAGATTGGAGGACATCCGTGAACTTCAGGAGAATTACAAGAACGTATATGGGCAATATGTTTCTACCATGGAATCACTTATGCGTTTCTATAAAGAAGGTACAGTCCCATCGCTGTTGCAGATCGGTTGTAAGGAGGATTCTGTTGCATTGATCCATACTGAATACATCATCCGTAAACTTAAACGTCAGGGAATAAATGATAAGGATATTCCTGAGGAACTTTATCAAATATACCTTACTGGTGATAATAGTCTCGTGTTTACAGTTGAACTTAAGGTGGCGGTTCGTGATAAATTGTTCTGCGATCGACTTGATTTCTGTATAGACTCATTGGAATATATTCCATTCAGTGGAGGCGAGATGGTGACAATGGATGCTGTCATAAGGCACATCGGTGGGGTAAATATCCCATTGTTTGAGGCATGTGTTCCATATCGTTCTCTTCTTAGAGGCTTGGATCAGGGAAGAGTGAATGATCTTGTTGAAGAAAAGTTAGATCGTGGGTTATATCCCGGTTTAAAGGTCGGTGATATAGAGCGTCCTAATAACAATGCCGGCAACTGGGAGTAAATATAATTTAGTATGAAGAAACTATTGGTAATAGCATTTGTCGCAATGCTATCCTCTTGCGGAAATGCCACAGGTGAAAAGAGTAATACTCATGACGGACATGAGTATGTGGACTTGGGGTTGAGCGTCAAATGGGCGACATGCAATGTTGGAGCCGACTCTCCTGATGAACCTGGATACCATTTCGTATGGGGCGAGATAGGCTCCAGTGAATGTGGCAGTTATTCGACGAAGCATATTTATGATCTTGAATTAACAGATATTGCCGGTGATAAGGCTCACGATGCAGCTGCGGCGAACTGGGGTGGTAAGTGGCGCATGCCAACTTACAAGGAACTCTTAGAACTATGTGACAAGAACCTCTGCTTTACACTCGAACCGAACTGAAGTTCTGAAATTTTTATAACTTTGTTCATGAAACCATTAAACAGTATTATTATGTCTAGTGTAAATTTTTTAGGAAAGAAGAATTCTACTCCTGTTCTCAGCACTGTCCTTTATGTTCTCGGAATGGCGGGCGTCATGTTGAGCGCTGTATATGGCTACAAGTGTTTTGAAGCGATGGAATACACTACAGATGCTTCAGCATATGAGGCTGTGCATGCTGTTTCACTGCAGATCCAGGTGTTCTCCACTGCATTGATTTCCTCTTTGCTGGTGATCGTGATAGGGGGCATAGTGCATCTCCACAGCAAATTGAATTAGCAGAAGCTTAAAAGATTGTTCTAATTTTTAATATAATGCATATGAGATTTTTATGTATTATGATTGCATGCTTGATGGTCATGTCATGCAATTCACAGGGCAAGAAGTCAGAGAATGGGAAGCCCGCAACCAAACCTCTTTTCGAGATGACAATCGAAGAGCGTTGTGATTATTACTTATCTTCAATGGTAAAGGCTGCAGAGGCAGACGACGCAGAGCGCTTTGACAATCTGGACTCAGAGTTCAATACTTGGGCTGAAAGCCTTTCTGAAGATGATCAGTATGTATTGATGAAGGCTTCAAGCAAATGGAAGGGCGATAATTTTGATGCCTTCATGAGTGTAATTGAGTGGGATGAGAATCGTTACAGCTATGAGGAACCATATCTCATCGATAACAGTATACCGGAAGAAGTTGAGGAGGTAATCATCACTGACTCAGTGGAAACTCCTCTTCCAATGCAGGAGCCGGAAATCGCGACCCAGCCAGATGTGATGGATAATGAAGAAGAGGCTATTCCATTCCAGCTCGTAGAGGAAAAGCCATCTTTCCAGGGTGGAGATGCAAACCAGTTCTCAAAGTGGGTGAACCAGAGACTTGTTTATCCTGATGATGCTAAAGAGAAAGGTATTCAGGGTTGTGTGACTCTCCAGTTTACTGTTGAGAAGGACGGAACAGTTACAAATGTTAAGGTCCTCCGTGGTCTTGACCCATCACTCGACAAGGAGGCTGTTCGCGTGGTTTCAATGTCACCAAAGTGGAAGCCAGGAAAGCAGAGAGACCGTGCGGTACCTGTGACCTATACCTTCCGTGTCTTCTTCAATTAACACTTGTTACTTTTTACGGTGCATGACGCTATGCATGTAGGGCTTTATGTTACTCTGTTAAGTGTTGTGTAGCGTAATGTGCTGATCCTCAGCGTTTTAATAATTAACACCGGGCTAAAATGCCCGGTGTTAATTGTTTAATTTATTGAAATACAGCCACTTGTACGTCATGGCCATGTGTCGTTCTTACAGACTCTTTGGTCTCATCTGAGGGAAGAAGAGAACATCCTGGATGGTAGGGGAGTTGGTCATGAACATAGTCAGACGGTCGATTCCCATACCGAGTCCTGATGTCGGAGGCATACCGTACTCAAGTGCGCGTACGAAGTCCATATCGATGAACATAGCCTCGTCATCACCCTTGTCCTTGAGCTTCACCTGATCCTGGAAACGCTCGTACTGGTCGATCGGGTCGTTAAGCTCGCTGTATGCGTTTGCAAGCTCCTTACCGCATACGAAGAGCTCGAAACGCTCTGTAAGCTCAGGATTCTCGCGGTGACGCTTTGTGAGCGGTGACATCTCAACCGGATAATCAGTGATGAATGTAGGCTGAGTGAGGTGGTGCTCGCAGTACTCTCCGAAGATAGCGTCGATGAGCTTGCCCTTACCGAATGACTCGTCGATCTCGACGTGGAGCTGCTTGCAAGTTGCGCGGAGCTAAGTCGGAGGCCAAGCGGGCTTAGGAAGGCAACATTCACACACAACTCCCTGGG
>JAZOPY010000002.1:0-5585 GCA_045655825.1 Candidatus Cryptobacteroides sp.
GCTCGCACACAACGATAAGGGTGAGGTTCTCAGAAACGAGCAGGGTCAGTATGTTGATGCCGAGGGTAACGTGATCAAGGATTGCAAGAACGGACACATCGATACAGGTAAGTGGCCTTCAGCTGCTCTTACAGTTTCTCCACGTGTAGGTTTCTCATGGGATGTACTCGGTGACAACAGCCTTAAGCTCCGCGGAGGTACAGGTTTGTTCTCTGGTCGTCTTCCACTCGTGTTCTTCACTAACATGCCTACAAACTCAGGTATGGTTCAGTACCAGGCTAAGCTTAACAGCGACGGCAAGAACGGTGGTGTTCAGACTGACATGAGTGAGTTCGCAGGTGGTATCCTCAAGCGTGAGGAACTCCTCGCTAAGCTCCTCGAGCTCGGTTACCCGAACACAATCTCTCCAGCTGACGGAACAATTCCAGCTGAGATCTCGGCAGTGGATCCTAAGTTCAAGATGCCACAGGTATGGAAGACTTCACTCGCAGTTGACTATACACTCCCTACTTCATTCCCATTCACTATCAGCGCTGAGGGTATCTACAACAAGACTGTAAACGGCGTTGTTATCCGTGACTGGAGCGTGATGAGCACTGACGGTTTCGCAAGACTCAACGGAGCTGACAACCGTCCTATCTATCAGGACTACCAGAAGCAGTATCAGGTATGGGATGCGGATAAGCAGAAGCTTGTCAGCAAGAACCTCCCTTCAGCATACGTTCTTGAGAACACTCACAAGGGTTACGGTTACTCAGGTACATTCACTGTAAACATGCGCCCTATCCCTGAGCTCTCACTCATGGCTGCATATACTCACACAGTATCGAAGGAGGTTACCGGTATGCCTGGTTCAAACGCTTCTTCAGTACTTAACTACTTGGGTACAGTTTACGGACCGAACGATCCAGGTCTCCACAACTCACAGTACGTGACTCCAGACCGTTTCATCGCGTCTATCACTCACAATGACAAGAGCGGTAACCACTTCAGCCTCATCTATGAGACTTGGAGAGGTGGATACAACTACACATACATGACTGCAAACGACATGAACGGTGACGGTTACAACTACGACCTCATCTACATCCCTACTGACGAGCAGGTTGCAAACGGCGACTTCCGTTTCGTTTCAGAGGACGATGCTACACGTTTCATGGACTACGTTCACGCAGACAAGTATCTCAGCAAGAACCAGGGCAAGTACGCAGAGGCTTACAGCGTATACTCTCCTTGGACTCACAGAGTGGACTTCAGCTACAAGCACGACTTCAAGGTTAAGGCCGGCAAGTCTATGAACACTCTCCAGCTCTGCTTCGACGTCAAGAACGTTCTTAACCTCTTCAACTCTAACTGGGGTGTGTCTAAGTACATGAACCCAGCTCTCGGCGAGGGCCGTATCCTCAAGTATGAGGGATATGACAAGGATGGTTATGCAACATTCTCTACTCCATCTGCAGTAAATACCAAGACTCAGGTTTGGAATCCATCAATCGGAATCGGCCAGTGCTGGTATGCTTCAATCGGTATCAAGTACATGTTTAACTAATTTTTAATCAGGAATTTTATGAAACTTAGACATATTTTCACAGCTCTCGCTGCTGCAACTCTCGCTTTCGTAGGTTGCCAGCAGGAAGAGAAATTCCTTGAGGAGGTTCAGGTCTCTAAGTCCCTGATCGCCCTTCCTATCGAGGGTGGTTCAGACGAGATCACTGTAACTGCCGCTGACAAGTGGGAGATTACAGGAATTCCTGAGTGGCTTACTGTAACTCCTGTTTCAGGCGAGGCAGGTGAGACTGTAGTTAAATTCTCAGCTGAGGCATCAGAGGAGAACCAGGAGGCAGTTCTTCACCTCAACTGCGGTGTCGTATCGCAGGTTATCACAGTTTTCCAGATGGCAGAGAAGGTGGAGATTCCTCTTTCTACCTGCGCTGAGGTAAACAACAACGGTGTTGACGGTAAGGTTTACCGTGTGAAGGGTACTTGTACTTCAATCGCAAACACTCAGTACGGTAACTGGTATCTTACAGATGACACAGGTACAGTATATGTTTATGGTACACTTTACAACGGTGCTACACAGCAGTTCACAAAGCTCGGTCTCGAGGTTGGTGACATCGTTACTGTAGAGGGTCCAAGAAAGAACTACAACGGTACTATCGAGCTCGTTGACGTAACTGTTATCGAAATCGAGAAGTCTCTCCTCAAGCTTGAGAAGATGATTTCAACTCCTCTTCCACTCGAGGGTGGCGTTGCAACAGCTCTCCTTACTGTAAAGGCTGGTGACTTCTCTGTAGAGATCCCTGAGGATGCTGCTTGGCTTACTGCAGGCGAGCCTACAAAGGTAGGTGACCTCACTTGCGTAGAGCTTACAGCTGCTCCTAACGAGGGTGGCGCTCGCAAGGCTACCGTTACTTTCAAGACTGTTGTAGACGGCAAGGAGTACATCGCACCTGCTGACATCGAGCAGCTTGGCGCAATCAAGGCTGTAACTGTTGCAGACTTCCTCGCAGCACCAGAGGGAACAGCTCTCTTCGAGCTCACTGGTATCGTGAAGAACCTTGCTAACACAACTTACGGTAACTTCGACCTCGTGGACGCTACAGGTTCTGTATACGTATACGGTCTTACTGGCAACGGTGCTATCGGAAGCAACGACAAGACATTCTCTAACCTCGGCATCAACGAGGGTGACGTAATCACTATCATCGGTACAAGAACTTCTTACAAGGAGACTCCACAGGTCGGCGGTACAGCTTACCTCAAGGAGCATGTGGTTGCAGCTAAGCCTGCAACTGTAACAGAGTTCCTCGCAGAGTCTAAGGGTACATGGTGCAAGGTTACAGGTACTATCGCTAACCTCGTAAACGAGACTTACGGTAACTTCGATCTCGTAGGTGAGGACGGCGCATCAGTATATGTATACGGTCTTACTACTTCATTCGTAGCTAAGAACGACAAGTCATTCGCTAACCTCGGTCTCAAGGAGGGTGACATCGTTACTCTCGTAGGTAAGAGAGACTCTTACAACGACCAGGATCAGGTAGGCGGTCCAGCTTACTACATCTCTCACGAGGCAGGCGCACCTGCAGTTGATCCATGGGAGACTGCAGCAGTCTTCACAAACCCTGCAGAAGGTGACGACGCTAAGGTGAAGGAGCTTAAGGCTTATGCTGACGCTGACTACCTCTATGTACGCATCACTTCAGTTAAGGAGACTCCATACTTTGCAAACTACTTCGACATCCAGTTCACTGATGGTGAAGGCGAGACTGAAGTATGGTGGGGTTGGACTACAACAGGTACAAAGATCTACTATCAGGAGCACAAGAATGAACTCGATGCGAACGGTAATATCACAAAGATGAGATGGTACACCGATCCTGATACTCGTGTATATGTTGACGACTACACAACCACAATCTCTGACACAGAGGTTGTATGGGAGATCAAGTACCCACGTACTTATATTGATGCTTACAAGTCTTCAGCAAACACTGTATGTATGTCAGTTATGGTTTGGATGGATTGGGGCGGCTACTGGGTTATCCCAGCTCGTGGCAACGAAATGCTTGAGGTTACTCTTCAGTAATTTCACACCATAATCTATTAACGGACGGTCCTGCAGGACCGTCCGTTTTTTATGTAGCAATAATTCATTAGATTTGTATTTGCAAATCTAATGACTATGAAAAAATCCTTTCTATACGGTGCTTTAGCGGCAGTATTGACCCTTATCGGTGCTTGCGAAAAGCCCGAACAACCTCAGCTGCCGGTGGACTCGGATCCGCAGCCAAAACCGGATCAGGGCTTCGTCGAGGCCGTGCCCGATACCGTGACATTCACAAATGCCGACTTCATATATTATGGTGACATCACCGGTGAATCCTTTGCGGATGACTGGGTGGTGAAGCTGTATACAGACATGGAGATAGACGATTTCGGAAATCCTATCGGTCCGGGAACCGTGACCCAGCTCCAGCTGAATGCGAAATTCGATGAAAACCAGGGAGCAGACCCGTCAAAACTCAAGGGAGTCTACCGTGAAATGATGAACTCCGGCAATTTCGCGCCAGGAACATTCGTCAGCGGCTACATGGTGAGACTGGATCTGCCGGGACAAACCATCGAGATGGGTGACGGTACGTTCTATGCCGACCTTTCGGAAGGCTCTACCGAGATGGACTATGACCTCATTGACGAAGGTGCAGTGAGCATAAAGCCAAACGATGACGGAACATTTACAATAGAAGGTGTACTCGTGGGAAAGAAATACACCAAGAGGTATTTCAAGTGGACGGGAAACATTGACCCGAGAAATTACGTTCCGGAGGAGACTCCGAACAGCACGCTCAAGCAGGATATGACCGGCCTGACCTTCGATCAGGGCCAGCTCCAGGACAAGGAGGACTATTTCTACCGCATGGACGAGAGCTACCGCTGCCTTCTGATCTACCTTGGCGACGAGTCTGTGGATATGAGCGCGTCAAGACCAGCGGGAGACGGCGCTGTGCTGAGATTAGAAGTGCTTGTACCGTGGGAGGTCGACATAACCAAGGAGGGAATCCCTTCGGGTACATATAAGATGACCGACAGAAACCTTGACACATCCATTGACAAGGACAACATCGTTCCCGGCGTGGCAATCCCTGGCCTTCCGAATGTGTTTGCAGCGTGGAAGGTCGCAGGAGCGTGGTACTATGAGCTTGAAGGCGGGGAGTGGAGCCAGACATATGCCCGTATCGACGAAGGTGAAATCGTGATCGACAATCACGGCGACGGAAGTTATACGATTTCATACGATCTGCTTGACTGTCAGACTGTTCAGAAGAAGATTCAGGGCACTACTACTCTGGCGGAACTCCCGATTCCGGGCAAGCCGGGTCAGGGCAATCAGGATGTCGTCCTTGATGCCAATACCTACGCAGTAGACAAGGAGAAAGCCTCATTCGGCAGCGTAGAGCTGACTAATCTCGGCGAGTATATATGTATCGCTGCAACTCCTGCTGAAGGCGTGCAGAGCTTCGATGCAGTCTTCGAGCAGGACGAGTACTTCTATGTGGCGATATCGCCGCTTCTGAACGGCAAGGAGTTCGACCTGATGACCGAGAATGACCTTTACACTGTAATGAGTACGCTTGACGGAGCGTTTCTTGAGACTGTGGCTCCGGACATGAAGGATGAAATCAAGGAAGGAAAGTGTCTCTTTGATTATAAGGACGGCAAGGCGACTGTCGAGATACGTCTTACGCTGACGGACGGAACCAAGCTGGCGGCGAAGATGGAGGCGGAAGAGCCGGGAATCATCGTCAACGAGAACATCTTTGCGATAGCCGGTGACGAAAAGCCAGTCCGTACTGCATTCTATCTCAAGGAAGACGGCCTGACTACGTTGTATCTGACTCCTGCCGGAATAGATTATTTCGAGGACATATCAATCACGACATATTATGCGTATATAGTACTGGACGATACCCAGTGCAACGGCAGGGCTCTGGACGTAAGCGATATTGTTGCGGTTGGATATGGCGATAACTTCAATGAAATATATGTGGATTCCCGTGAGGTTTCGGCTAAGGGATCAT
>JAZOPY010000003.1:0-6151 GCA_045655825.1 Candidatus Cryptobacteroides sp.
CATGTATGAACCGCCCCACACTCCTTCAAGATAACAAGGTTTTGCACGGAACGGATACTTCACGAGTTCAGCACAGATCTCTGTAAATGACTCGAACGGCATCATCTGGAGCTTCTTTGGATCGTTGTCAAGGAAGTAGAAGTCAAGAACATTGTTCTTCCACAGGTCCTTTCTGAGCTGCACTGCACACTCGAAGTCGCAGTAGTAGCAGCGGCGGATGATGCGGTTGATGATACCTGGACGCTCCTTGCCGAGGTTTGCATACTCGCCGCCTCTGATACGGAGCATGGTCCTCATCGGAGTGATGTCAAACCAGCACTTCACATCATACATGTCACGGAATTCCGGAATCATACAGCCGTAGCCTGCTACTACTGTAAGTTTGCCCGGAGCCTTCATTGCAGGCACTGCAGCCTTGAAATCAGCTACCTTAGCCTCGTCGAAGAGACCGATGTAACCACCATGATAAAGCTTACCGAAGAGGAGTGTCGGGTCGATCTTGGTGTCCCAGATAAGGAGAGGATCGATCATGTCGTCGATCTCCTTTCCCGGCTTGAGGACAGCCTTCACTGAATCCACTGCCTCAAATTCAAAACCGTTGATGACGCACTCACGTGCAAGAAGGTTCAGGAAAAGATTCCAGTTTGCGGTCGTATATCCGTCGATACCGACGATCACACCCTCTGACTTGATTCTGTCAGAAAGCTGCGCCACAAACTTCTTTGCAACGTTAGGAGTTCCTCCTGTCACTATTGAATTTATTGTCTTCTCTGAAAGTTTCGGTCTGTTGATCGGCTTGGGATCATCAAACGGAAACGGATTGTACATAAAACTCATGATACACTACTATTATTTAATGTTATAAAATTCAAATCCCATGATTTCTGCGAAATCCTCGAGCTCCTTGCGCCAGTCACCGTCAACGATCGCATAGTGCTGTGTCGCTCCGATACGCAGAACCTGCTCCCAAAGTTCCTTTACAGGCACTACCGGCTTGAAGATGGTGTGGCTGTATGTTGCAAGAAGATGCTTCTTGTCGCTCTGCGGAGTATCCTTCTCAGAAAGACTCTCTGCAAGGAATGTGATCAGCTTGTACTTGCCGTCCTCCTCGTAGAGACCTGCCACGGTCTTCATTCCAGGACTGAAGCGGTACCATGCGAACGGCGCACCTGCATACTTCCAGTTTGTCTTGGCGAAGCGTACATCACGTGAGATGATCACATTCTCCTGCCACTGAGGGTCATTGTGGTCGTTTGGACCTGCGTGACCGCCGGCAAATGTTCCGAACTCATCCTCGATGTGGAAAGGCTCCACGAAGTTCACGTTCTTTCCTGTCATCAGCTTGAGGATGTAGGTGATAAGGCCTGCGCCTATGTCGGCCTCAGGAACCAGAACACCTACATTCTCGTTGAACCACTGAGGATAAAATCCTGCACGGCAGCCTGCTATACGGAATGTTGCGTGATCGATGTCGTTATAGACATAACAGTCGATGTCGTTCTTCTGAGCGAGCTTCTTGATGCCGAGAGTAGCCTTCACACATCCGATGAACTTGTCATACTCGACGTCGTCCATCATCCTGTACTTGCCTGTAAGCTCATCGGCATATTCCTTTACCTCCTCTTCGGTAAGATTCTCTATCTCTGTGCCGTAGTCGCTGTATGGAAGATAGTGGATCTCAGGACCGATCTTGGTGAAGAGATCGTAGTTGTCGATATATGTGCTCCACATCGCCTCGTTCATGTTGGCCATCAGACCTACTGTCGAGTTGCGCAGGATCGCACGTGTCTTTGCAGCGTTTGCATATACCTTGAGCTGCTCGGTCACCTGCTCGCGTGTACCCATGATGGTCTTCACGTTCTTGCGAGGCACTCTCTTGATGCTTCCGGAGCCTTCGAGAGAACCCACAAGGGTACCTGCGCAGAGGTAGTCTACGAAATCATCCTCGTCAAGAGTTGTCTCGAATGTCATCTTAGGCTTAGCGACATTGCAGAAGATGATAGGAATCTCAGGGCAGTCGCGGAGGAATCTGATCCATGCGAAGTCCTCGCTCCATGAAAGGAACTCGGCGTAGATGAAATCCACTTTCTCAGCATAGAAAAGGTCCATGGCCTTCTGCGCATCCTCTCTTTCGTATGTTATGCCCGGATACACAACGTCAAGGAAGTCCATCGTTGCGAGAATTTCCTTGACTGCTTTTTCTTTTCTTTCCCCGTATGTTCCTCTCTGCGGACCATACAGATTCTTGAATCTTGGTGAAGCTATCAGCAACAGACCTGCCTTAGGCTTCCTGGCTTTCAATTCAGCTTTCATTATTTATTGATTTTATCGTAATCTTTTTGATAGTATTTTCTGCTTGCCCAGAGCATCATCAGACCGCAGACGATCCATACACCTCCAAGCACCGGGAAGGTTGCCGAAAGGCTTCCCATGCTTTCCTTCATTGCACCAAGAACAACCGGAGCCAAAGCACCTACGGCAAATCCTGTAGTAATAAGGGCGCTTGAACATGAAGCATGAAGCCTTGAGGGAGTCACGTCATAAAGAACAGTATATATGTTGGCATCAAAGAATGCTCTGAAGAATCCCCAACCGGCAAAGCATGCATACACGATCCATATAGTCGCGTCAGCCTTGACAAAAAACAGGAAGAGAGCACCGAGAATCAATCCAAGACCCTGAATATCCATCCTGACCTTACGATTCTTGACTGCCATCTTGTCTGAAAGCGTTCCGGCAAGAAGAACTCCGGCAAAGGCTGCTATATATGTCCAAAGCATCGAATGCAGACCAGCATTGGTAACTGACATGCTGAACTCCTCCTGAAGGAAGGTCGGCACCCATGTCATATAACCGGTGATCACGAAGATGAAACCACTGAAGCCGATTGTCAGGATAAGGGCTGTAGGAGTTGTGAATACAACCTTGAAGCCATCAAGGATGCCTGGCTTCTGCGCGTCATTGCGAGGAGCTTCATCGACGTGGCAAGCAGCTTCCTTCTTGTCCTTAAGACGAAGTGCCATCACAATACCCCAGACGATACCTGCCGCACCGAAGATGATGAAAGAATACTCCCAACCGAGTTTCTCGGCGATATATCCCGCTAGCCATCCGGCGAGGATAACGCCCACATAATATGACGTCTGGTGAATTGACATCGCACGTGCTCGGGTATCAGTGTGGTACTGACCCAGCAGAGAATAGTTTGCCGGACCGAAGAATGCCTCACCGCCACCTGTTGCAACGCTTCGGAGAAGAATGAGCATGATCACTCCTGTCGCCAGACCGGTAAACATTGTAGCCACACTCCAGAAGAGGATTGCGATAGTAACCACCCACTTGCGGCTGAAACGGTCACCTGCCATTCCTCCGAAAGGAACCATCAAAGCATAACAGAAATTAAAGATGGTTGCAATCCAACCTACCTCTGTATCTCCAAGATTGAGAGTTTCCTGAATCTGAGGAAGCACAGTATTGAAGACCTGGCGGTCTGCCTGATTGAGAAGGTAAGCCATCCATAGGAGGGCCAGAACTTCCCATTTATAATGCTTGTGAGTACCTTTCATTATGCTGAAAATGTGTTTTTTAAATTTAGTGTGGTGTAGTGTGGTGCAAAGATAAGCAAAATATTTGAAAACCATAAAGTTTTTGCACCAACTTACATGGAAGTTACACTGGTTCCGTACAACTGTTCACCAGATAGACGATAGACCGGTATGGTATTCCGGAATTTGTCTGAAGACCTATTTCACATGTGCGGCTGTTGGAATAGCCTACCTGAATACCTTTCTGCTCTATCTGCTGACGCAGCTTGCGTAGTGCGTATGCATTGAGTTCCGGATGTGTCATGCCCTTATCTCCGGCAAAGCCGCAGCATCCCACTCCTTCAGGAACAAGCACCTGGGATGAGCACATACATGCCAGGTCGTGAACGATCCGGTCTATCTTCATGATCTTTGTAGAACAAGTAAGATGCAGCGCCACAGGGGTATCAATCCTGATGAATCTGAGCCTGTCCTTCAGGAATTTCCATATAAACTCAGTCGACTCATAAAGCATAACACGCGTCATCTTCTGCTTCATCCTGTGCAGACATGGACTCTGATCACACACGACCGGGTATTTTCCATGCTCTGATGCCTCCCAGAGGGCATCTTCAAGTTCCTTGACCTTCCTGTCCGCAATGTCGGGCAGTCCCTTGCTCTCCCATATTGTACCGCAGCACAGATGGTCCATCCTCTTAGGGAAAATGACCTCATATCCGGCCTTATGAAGCAGGTCTGTCATTTCTTCCGCCAAAGGACGCATTCCTTTGGACGCCTTGTCCGTTCCCATGGTCTGGTTCAGACAGCTCGGGAAATACACTACCTTCAGAGTCTGCTCTGCGCCGGCTGCAGATGCCTTGGACAATCTGGAAGCATTATACGGCTTAGGAAAAGCAGGAGTCCAAAGCGGGAGCCCCACTGCATGAAGCCCTTTTCCTACAACCCCCATTGCCTTGCTTCCAAGGACAGAATGCCCGAAATGTGCAAGGTGCAGAACACCTCTAAGCCCTGTCTTTACCCCATGAAAATGGTCGGCGGCAAATTTTCCAGTCCTCAGTCCTGCTCTGCCCATATTCCTGCGACGCAGATCATGAGTCAGGTCACCAACGTTTATTCCCATCGGACAGGACATAGAACACAGGCCGTCGCCGGCACAGGTCTGTTCTCCATAATATGAGTATTGCTTGCGGAGTTCCTTGAGAAGCTTTGGATCCGAACCAGACCTTTCAAGTGCCGTAATATGCCGCTGAAGAGCGATGCGGGTTCGTGACGAGAGGGTGAATCCGCAGGATACGCAGTTTACCTCGCAGAAGCCGCATTCGATGCATTTGTTTATCTTCACGAATGCTTCCTCCATCTCCTTTGACGCTGCGGGTGCGGCCGTAAGAACAGGCAGGTCCTTAAAGTTCTTGAAGCAGCACTGAGGATCGTCATTGAATATAACTCCCGGATTCAGGATGCCAGCAGGATCGAATATCTGCTTGATGCGCTTCATCACTTCGAAAGCTTTTGCACCCCATTCAAATTCCACGAACGGAGCCATGTTGCGTCCGGTACCGTGCTCTGCCTTCAGTGAGCCATCGTACTTCTTCACCACAAGTTCACCCACTTCATTGATCATATCCTTGTATCTCTGCACTTCACGGTCTGAGTCGAAGGACTGGTTGATGATGAAATGGAAATTGCCTTCAAGCGCATGTCCATATATGCACGAATCGTCGTAACCATGCCTTTCAAGAAGTTCCGACAGGTCCGTTACGGCCTCCGCCAGATCCTCCACATGAAAAGCCACGTCCTCTATAAGGCATGTCGTTCCAGGACGTCTCATGCCCCCGACTGTCGGGAATATGCCTGAACGGATGGCCCAGAATCGCGCCGATTCTTCCGGATCTGTAGTGAATGACACCGGACCGTATGTATCGAACTTTTTCAGAGTATCGGTAATCTCGCTGACATTCTCAGCAAGTTCATGCTGAGTCTTAGCCTCAGTACTCACCAGCACTGCAGTGAGGCCCTCTTTTTCTCCTGCGTTGACAGAGGCAAGCGAACGCTTGTCCAGCATCTCAGCTGCAGCAACCTTCAGAGGACGCATGGCGATCACCGCTCTTGCAGCTTCCGCCATATCATTGAAATATATCATGGCATCGGCATGAAGTGGAGCCGATTCCAGCGTCTTCATGGTCACCTGGCTTATGAATGCAAGCGTACCTTCGGAGCCGACCATAAGGTGAAGGATGATGTCGAAAGGATCGGTAAACGTAATCAGGGGAAGCAGGTTCAGGCCAGTGACATTCTTTATGGAATATTTATGTCTGATGCGCTCGACCAGTTCTTTGTCTGCCATGACCTCTTCCCTGAGGGCCTCTATTGCTGATATCATTTCAGGATGAGAGTCACTGAAGGCTTCGCGGCTATGTGAATCAGCCGTATCGAGCAAGGTACCGTCAGCGAATATGATCCTTCCCGAAAGAAGCATCCTGTCGCTGTTGGCCCAGGTTCCGCAGCTCATTCCTGAAGCGTTGTTCATCACAATGCCACCCACCATGCAGCTTTTTATGGACGCCGGGTCCGGACCGAATTTCCTGCCGTACGGCTTCAGGAAGTCA
>JAZOPY010000004.1:0-11106 GCA_045655825.1 Candidatus Cryptobacteroides sp.
TTTACAATACAGACGCGAGCGTTCTGGTAATGAATTCATTGATGGTTGTGCCATCTGCTGATGCAGCCATCGCTACCCTACCATGAAGGTCAGAACTCATGCGGAGAATAAGTTTTCCGCTGAACGGTTTTCGGGGTTCAATGCCATCCGCCAGGCAGCCTTCTATGTAACTATCGACTGCCGCCTCAAAATCTTCCCTCAACTCCGCTAACGTACAACCTTCGTAGGCAATGAGATCTTTATGCATGCCGATAACCTTACCAACAAGACAATCATCCTCCTTGCAATACTCAACTGTACCTTTATAACCCTTATATTCCAGATAATCCATATATGACTATATTAATTTATTCATCTTCAGATGATCATATATTGTCCTCATCATCCATTGCTTCATAATTGAACCAGGATGCGGTTTATGCAAATCAACATATATTCCTAAAGCATCATTCTTAAAGCGTATTCGCGAGCCCGAAGTCTTACCCTTATTATGTACACTATATCCTAAGTAAGCCAAAAAACCGGCTCAACAACTTTTCCTTACGTCCCATACTCCAACACTTTGCAAAGATACTATATTTAGTATCATAAAAACAATTGTTTTTTTCTTTTGCAAAGTTCCGGAGAGTTATCCGCGTAACAAAAAAGTACGCGGATAAGTGGAGAAATCATTCTTAGAACATGCTACATGGTCGATTGCAGGGCGAAAATTTGTTTAATTTTTATAAAAAGTTGAACAAATTTGGAACATCACAGAAGCATTACATCATACCCAACAAGCTGGCGATAAAGCAGAACAACCACGCCCATTCATCGCAACAGGCATGCGGCCAGCGGCGAGCCCTTTGGCCGAGCTCGCCGCTGCCGCTCTGCCTGCAGCCGCCGGAGGACTCTCTGGCGGCGGTGCGTGCATAATATCCAGCAACAAATTAGATGAAAGATGTTCGAAGGGCAATAAAACATGTTCGAAGGGCAGAAAACTTACCCTTCCAGCATAAAACACGATCCTTCGAACACATAAATCTCACCTCCAACCCCGTACCACCAGCAAAAAGGTAGCACCATAACCAACAACGCCGCATAAAGAAAGCCCGAAACACATTGCTCCGGGCTATGATCACAATTTCTATAACACACTAATATTCAATAAATTAAACACATAGTGCGCCGCACTTTTGTCTTAAAATCGTCTGCCAACCACCAGACAAACAAAAAAAGACAGCACCATTGCTGATGCTGTCTGTCTAATATAACAAAATGAGTGCTATTAATACCAATAATTTCCTGTTGGTTTGTTCCATGCGTCTTTACTCTGGATACAATAACACTTATGCTGCAAGGTAAGGTCTCCTGTCTGATTCCATACAGCCCCCCATCCATTTGTTGAGTTAGATGGATCCATTCGGCACCATATAATATTTGTATAATTGCCGTTTGTAGGTACCTCCACTTCATAGAAATTATCTTTTACCTTTGTCGCATTCACCCAAATACCACTCTTGTCAGTCACCCATATATGAGCACCATAGCGAGGGCTATCTGAATTCCAATCATTAGGCTGCAAATATGTTGTATTGAGAACAATAGCCTCAGCCTCGCTATCAGCAGCAAGAGTTACTGTCTTCGTACTTGTCATATACCAAGAGTGTTCAAGATAATAAGTCACCTCATATCCTACGTACTTAGGGTCAAGAGTATACGCAAATATATTATTGCCTTCATTTGTCATTGCCTGAGCATTAACAATAGTTGTAGAACCCTGCTTAATGGTAATTTTCAGATCACCCCAACCATTCTTGTTATTGATACGAAGGACTGCATTTTCTGCAACAACAGGCTCAGGAAGCACCTTCATGTTAAGAATCTTGCTGCGCTCTACTGTCACGGACTTTGTTGATGCCTTCGAAACGTTGCCGTCGATGCTCACTGTGAACTGATGATCACCTGGCTTTACAGCTACATAGTAGTCCTTTCCTGTTACGAAACCGCCAACTGCAGCAACTGTAATCTTCTTCTGAGGATTAGTCAAAGAAGTATAATTAGGAACCATTACACCATCGGTATAGTTGATACTGATCTGACCAGCGATAGAACTAGTTGATTCAAAAGTTACAGTTGTGCATGCAGCAGGAACCTGGAACTTAAGAATTGATGACACGTTAGAAAACTTTAGAGACTGGTCATTTGACTCAGCAACTGCAATAGAAGCATTCTCAAATGTTCCGTTCTGGCTCACAGGTATTACTACAGCAGATGCTTTATATGATGTTGATGGGTATACTGCGCGAAATACTTTTGCATTTTCATCGAAAGAAGAAGTTGTAGTAAACTCCGTCCTTGCACCATCTGCAACAGCAGTAAATGTTGTACCATTAATAGAAATAGCATCTCCTTTAACCCATGTAGCCTGACGAACACCGTCTACAACTTCTCCAAGAGCAGTTTTAGTCTCTGAACCATTATCAAACTCCGCTACGAATACGATGTCTGAAGGAGTCTCGATCTGCTCGTCGTTAATAATCTCGTTATTATTGATTTCTTCTTTGTTGCATGATACCAATGCCATGAGGGCAACAGCTGCAACCATAAACAAATTCTTTTTCATTTCTTTCTTCGTTTTAATAGTTAAACACCTGTTACCAATCAAGATCGTCTTCTTCCCATCCTTCAAGCTGGCCGCTTGCACAAAGCACTCCCTCTGAGATTACCTCCACAACAGAAACTGCCGGAGATTCGTAGCTGCGGGCCCCGAGGGAGAGGGTGGCAGCGGTTGTTAATTCTTTGTTCATTATCAGGTTATATGTTTTTTGTTTCTTCTTTTTGGGTTTTAAGATTGCCACGTCGCTTCGCTCCTCGCAATGACGTAAGGACCGAAAAAGCGCGCGAAGGTAGTCATTATTTTTGAAACTGAAAAACAATAACTACCTATTTAATTACTTTTCTACGAATGAGATAGCAAATCCACCGCCTGGGGCCATGAACATTGAGAGGGTGTCCTCTGATGTTACGTCCTGCTTCTTGATGTCGTAGAGCTGTGGATTGTTCTTGTAGTGTGCCTCTGGCTTGTCACAGTAGATTGTAGCCTCGTAGGTCTTGCCTGGCTCGAGGAAGTTCATCGGAACCTCGAGAGTGCGGGCGTTGTCGTCGGTCACACCACCGCAGAACCACTGGCCGTTCTTCTTGCCCTGACGAGCAATCACAACGTACTCACCTGGCTCAGCGAGGAGGTATTTAGACTGGATCCAGTCGATGTCCACGTCCTTGATGAACTGGAATGCATCCATGAACTGAGCGTAGTGCTCAGGAAGGTCAGCAGCCATCTGGAGCGGAGAGTAGAGTGTCACATAGAGTGCAAGCTGGTTTGCGATAGTCGCGTTCACCCATGAAGTGTTTCTTCCCTCTGTCACTGAAGCGAGGTCCATCACGAAGATACCTGGAGTGTAGTCCATAGGACCACCGTTGAGACGTGTGAACGGAAGGATGGTCACGTGGTGAGGCATTGTACCGCCGAATGCCTGGTACTCAGTACCGCGTGCAGACTCTGAACCGATAAGGTTAGGATATGTACGGCAGAGACCTGTAGGACGCACCATCTCGTGACCGTTGAGCATCACCTTGTGCTCTGCTGCCTTCTTCACTACATGCATATAATGGTTGATCATCATCTGGCTGTAGTGGTGCTCGCCCGGAGTAACGATATCGCCTACATAACCGCTCTTGATAGAGTTGTAGCCGTACTTGTCCATGAGGTCGAGAGCCTGGTCGAGATGACGCTCGTAGTTGCGCACTGAAGACGAAGTCTCGTGGTGCATCATAAGGCGCACGCCCTTAGAGTGTGCATACTCGTTGAGAGCCTCGATGTCGAAGTCAGGATATGGAGTAACAAAGTCGAACACATAGTCCTTGTTGCAGTTCGCCCAGTCCTCCCAGCCTTCGTTCCAGCCCTCTACGAGAACCTGGTCGAAGCCATGCTCGGCTGCGAAGTCGATGTAACGGCGAACGTTCTCATTGTTTGCAGAGTGACGGCCGTTAGGAGTTGCAGAAGCATAATCTGTGACGCCGAGCTGTACTGAAGCGAAATCGTCTGTATAGTTCCATGAACCCTTTCCAGAGATCATCTCCCACCATACACCGATGTACTTCACTGGCTTGATCCAATCTGTATTCTCATAAGCGCAAGGCTCATTGAGGTTCAGAATAAGGCGTGAAGCAAGCTGAGCTGTCGCGCTTGGAGCCACCTGGACTGTACGCCAAGGAGTGTTGCAAGGAGTCTGCATGCGGCCCTTCCAGCCCTGAGCGTCAGGAGTAAGATGCGATGTGAACACAAGAGTCTTAGGATCGAGCTCGAGGTGCATGCATGGATAGTCCAGAAGCGCAGCCTCGTGGATATTGATGTAAAGACCGCTGTCTGTGCGCATCTGGAGTGATGTCTGGACACCGTTCTTTGAATATGGAGTCTGCGAGTCATTAGGGTTGAGAGCCTTCTCCATATTATCCTCGATCTCAGTAAGGCGGCACTCTGTGAAGTTGTACTCCTGAGTGTCATAGTCACCAGGCACCCACCATGCTGTGTGGTCACCGGCCATTGCGAACTGAGTCAACTCCTCCTTGATCACGAAGTAGCTGAGGTTCTTCTGGTATGGGAACTCATAGCGGAAACCTATACCGTCGTCGTAAACGCGGAAACGGATGTTCATCTTCTTGTCTGAAGACTTCTGGGTAAGATACACGAGGATCTCGTTGTAGTGGTTGCGGATCTGAGCCTCTTCTCCCCAAACCGGCTCCCAAGTTTCATCAAATGTAGCGGTTGCAACGCTGTCAACAACGAAACCGGTTGCGAAAGAGTAGCAGTCCGAGCGATCCTCCTTTGAAATGGTGCCGTCATTCTCATACACGAGCTTCTGTGCCTTGAGGACACCGCGAAGCTCGAATCCGAGATCTGAAGGAAGGATGACATCCTGACCTTCATAAGTGAGAGCATACTGAGGAGTACCTGACTCCGTAAGCTGGAATGTAAGTTCCATTTTGCCGTCCGGAGACTGAACCTTGTTCACGTCAGTCACCTTCTCTGCTTTGTTTCCGCAGCTTGCAAGTACACATGCAAGTGCGATTGCTGAAAGGATTTTCTTCATATATATTGGTTATTTATTTTCATTGATCAGATCCCCGGTCAAGCCGGGGATGACGGGGTAATCTATTACCTTTTATATTCTACAACCAAAGCTGCCTTTGGAGCGACTACCGTCGCGTCCGAAATCTCGACAGGCTCTCCTGTGAGCACGTCCACGCCACCAGTGAGGCCTTCTGAAATCTCAGAATAGTATGACCAAGGAACGTTCACTTCCTCAAGATTGTTGTTGATATAAACGAACACCGCCGCATCGTCATTATAGCGGAAATACGCATAAGTATTGTCGCGTGTCATGAAATGCACGGTCTTTCCGTTATGGATCACGTCGGCATTCTTTCTCCACTGGAAGAGACGGCTCACATAGTTGAAGAGGTCAGCTGCCTGGCCCTTCTCCACCTCAATACCGTCTGTGTTATGTGTCTGAGCCTGACGTCCTTCGTTGGTGAAGAAGTCGATCTCATCACCCTCCCATCCGCCTGGGAAGTCTACGCGAAGACCAGGGTGGTCTCCTGGATTTTCAGGGTTCGAAGAAACGAACATAAGCTCGTCACCGGCGAAGATCTGAGGAATGCCTCGCATTGTAGCCATCATTGTCATGGCAAGCTTGAGGGCACGCGGATCCTTGCGCACGCAGTCACCGATGCGCGCTGTGTCGTGGTTGCCAGGGAAGATGAGCATCTTCGAAAGGTCATGGTATACGAAGTCATGCGAAAGAATGTCGTATACCTTGCTCATGCCGGCTCCCCATCCGCCATGGTCCTCGTCGAGAGCGTCACGGAGAGCGTCGTGAAGCGGGAAATCCATGATGGACGGAAGATGCGAGTCAAAGCCGTCCTTGTTGGCGTTGCCGCCCTGCCAGTATGCAAGCTGAGGGATGGATGAAGTCCAGCACTCGCCTACTATGTTGAAGTTCGGATATTCGTTCATGATGGCCTCACACCACTGTGATGCGGGTACCTTCTCATTGTATGGGTATGTATCCACGCGGAAACCATTGAGACCCGAGTACTCGATCCACCAAATTCCCCACTGGATGAAATACTTGAGTACGTATGGGTTGTCAAGGTTCATGTCAACCATAGAAGGAACGAACCAGCCGCTCTCCTGAATATAAAGATCCTTCTTGGATGCATTCGGATCCATATTGGTCGAGAATGCCACATTTGTTCCTGTGTATGTATCGAACTGATGGATCCAGTCCTGGAACGGAAGGTCCTCCATCCACCAGTGCTCTGTTCCGCAATGGTTTGGAACGATGTCCATGATTATGCCGATACCTTTCTCACGTGCCTTGTCTACGAGAGTCTTGTAGAGCTCGTTCGAGCCGAAGCGGGAATCGATATGATAATAGTCTGAGGCTGCATATCCATGGTATGAGCCGCGAGGGGCATTGTCCTCAAGGAAAGGAGTTGTCCAGATGTATGTTGCGCCGAGCTCGCTGATATAGTCGAGGTGATCGATCACACCCTGGATGTCTCCGCCGTGACGGCCATGAGGGTTCTTGCGACGTGCATCCTCTGCAGTATCGTCAGTGGAGTCGTTCGAAGCATCGCCGTTGGCAAAGCGGTCAGGCATGATGAGATAGACCATATCCGCTGTGGTGAAGCTCTTGCGCTCGGCTGAGCCTTCCTCGCGGGCTGCGATCTCGTACGGATACTTGAAAGTCTTCTTTCCGTTCTTGAAGACGAGGTAATATGTGCCCGGAGCAGCGTCGTCGGCGATGGCAACGTCAACGAACACATAGTTCGGGCTTTCTGCCTTATGAACGGCAGTTATGGAAACTCCGTTACCGCCTTCGATAGAAACTTCTGCTGCAGAAATATTCTGACCCTGCACGAGGAGCTGAAGATCGGTCTTCATTCCGACCCACCATGAAAGCGGCTCTACTCTGGTAACCTGTTCCTTGGTAGCGTCCTTTACCTTCTTAGGGTTGAAGGTCTGTGCTGAGACTGCCGATGAAATGAGACAGGCAAGTGTTATTGCTGTGATTATTCTTTTCATGATTACTCAACTGTGATTTCGTATGACCATGGAGCCTTAAGCTCTGCCTTCACTGTCACCTTGTTGTCAGGGAGGGTACGTGTGAACACTAGCACGCTGTCCTCGGCTGAAACAACCTCGAACTTGCCGCCGTCTGCACCGGCTGCGAGCGCAGGGTTCTCGTGACGGATCTTGATGAGGCCCTTGTAGAAGTCGAAATATTCATTCTTCTCCCATGCCGGTACCGGATCATGCGTAAAGAACTCGAATCTCTTGTTCCATCCCATTTCCTGACCTGTGTAGATGAGCGGCTGACCGCCAGGAAGAGTGAATGTGAGGACAGCCATAAGCTTTGCCGCATCACCCATTCTTTCGAACTCTGTACCTGCCCATGAGTTCTCATCGTGGTTTGATGTGAACATGAGACGATATGCATCAGTTGAAGCAGGATGTCTCTGAGCATCCTTCTCAAGGTAAGCGAGGAGCTCAGGAATATTCTTTCTGCCCTGTGCGATATCGTTCATCATGTGGTGAAGCTCCCATGAATATGAAGCGTTGAAGCCTGAAAGTGTATGAAGTTTTGGTTCCTCACCCTCTGCAAGCATATACATTTCCGGATACTTTGCGCGAAGGCCTGCGATTGTCTCCTGCCAGAACTCGAGCGGAACCTCGCACGCCATGTCGCAGCGAAATCCGTCGATGCCGCGCTCCATCCAGAAGTGCATTGCATCTGACATTCCCTTCCATACCTCCTTGTTCTCGTAGTTGAGGTTTGCTGTGTCTGACCAGTCTGCAGTGTATGTTGTGTTACCTTCAGCATCACGCTCATACCAGTCAGCTGGCTTGCCAGTCACCCAAACTGCGTCTGGAGATGTGTGGTTAGCCACCCAGTCGAGGACAACTCGAAGACCGAGCTTGTGAGCCTCTGCGAGGAAGTTGTCGAAATCTGCGAGAGTACCGAACTCAGGGTTCACGTCACAGTAATTTCTTACCGCGTAGTAAGATCCGAGGTCTTCAGGTCCCATCTTGCGGCCCTCAATGCCGATAGGATAGATAGGCATGAGCCAGAGGATATCCACTCCCATCTCTGCAAGACGAGGAAGTTCCTTCTGTGCAGCTGCAAATGTTCCCTCAGGAGTGTACTGACGGACATTCATTTCGTATACCACAGAGTTTGAAAGAGGCTGCTGAACCTTTTCCTGAGGCTGCTGTGCATGTTCCTGCTCAGCGGCTTTTTTATTCTGATTCTGACCGCACGAAAGCACCACAAGGATGGCGCAAATGCTAAAAAGTATCTTCTTCATATCTGGTTATTTGTTTATCTGCTAGTTTTCTGCGAGGATTGTTGCTGAGGTTGGGTTGGCGATGATTACGTTGCTGGTATATGCACCAAGGCCGTCAACGTCTGCCTGGCCATCTTTTGCAAGAACAACATACTGACCCTCAGGAATTGGCACCGCTACCGGTTTCTTTGAACCATTCAGAAGCACGGTGAGCGACTTCGCCGGGTCGATGCCTTCAAGACCGTTGATGCGGAAAGCGACCACACATGGATCCTCCACGTCAAGGAACTCAAGCTTCTCGCGCACGAGCTCAGCGTCACCGAGGCAGAAGCCAGGGTGAGCGTGACGGATAGCCGCGAGTGCTGCATAGTAGTCAACGAGGTCTTTGTACTGAGTCTTGTATGTCCAGTCGATCGCGTTGATGCTGTCCGGCTGGTTATAGCTGTTCTTCACGCCCTGCTTGTGACGGTAGAGCTCCTCACCGGCAAAGATGAACGGAAGTCCCTGAGATGTGTAGACTGCTGTCTGAGCAAGCTTAACCATTGCAAGACGCTCAGCCTCTGTTGCATCTGTAGCCTCTTCGAGACGGTCACGCAGACAGTGGTCGTCGTGGCAGCTGACATAGCTCACATGCTGGAGAGGATTGTTTGTCCAGCGTTCTACAGTCACCTGAGGATGCTCCACGCCACCGGCGATACCGAACTTGATGTTCTCCTCATTTCCTGCAACGCCATCCATGAAGCCGGCGTTCTCGCAGCCGAGCGGACCACGCACTGCGTCGCGGATGTTGTCGCTGAATGCACCGATCTTGTCGAGCATGTATGTATTCTGCTTCAGAGCTATCTTCTCAGCAGGATATGCAGGAGGCATTGCAGCCCAGCCCTCACCGTAGATAACCACGTCTGGGTCGATGGCGTGCAGGCGCTCGCTGATGAGATTCATTGTCTCGATGTCGTGGATAGCCATGAGGTCGAAGCGGAAGCCGTCGATGTGATATTCCTTCATCCACCACTCGAGCGACTCGATCATATATTTGCGGAACCATGCCTGCTCTGAAGCTGTCTCGTTACCGCAACCGGAACCGTTGTAGAACGAGCCGTCCTCAGCCATACGGTAGAAATATCCTGGCATTGTGCGCTCGAAACCTGTCTTAGAAGCGTCAGTTGTGTGGTTGTAGACAACGTCGAGGATCACACGGAAGCCGGCTGCATGAAGAGCCTGCACCATCTGCTTGAACTCCTTGATACGTGTTACAGGGTTGAAAGGATCTGTAGAATATGATCCCTCTACTGCATTGTAGTTGAATGGATCGTAGCCCCAATTGTACTGGTTGTTCTCAAGATGCTCCTCGTCAACAGTGATGAAGTCTGTAGAAGGAAGAAGCTGGATATAAGTCACGCCAAGCTCCTTGAGATGATCGATACCTGTTGCGAGACCATCAGGGTTCTTTGTTCCCTCCTCTGTGAGAGCGAGGTACTTACCCTTGTTCTCAACGCCTGAAGTCTCATGGATAGAGAAGTCCCTGTGATGCATCTCATAGACGATGATGTCGGATTTCTCGATCTTAGGACTCTTGTCCTCTGCCCATCCCTCTGGATTTGTCTCATCCCAGTCGATCACAGCGCCACGCCATCCGTTCACACCGACAGCCTTTGCGCCGATGCCGGCAGTCTCCTCCAGCCACTCTCCGTTCATCTTCACAGTGAAAGTGTAGAACGAACCTTTGAGGTCCTGCTCTACAGTTGCCTTCCAGATTCCATCCTCAGACTTCTTCATCTGGACGATCATGAAAGCACTTTCAATCTTAGCGTCACGATAAAGTCTGAGTTCCGCAGCCTCAGCATCCGGAGACCATACAGCGAATTCAGTCTTGTCGCCAAGATATACACATTCCTCAAACGGAGTATCCACCTGCTCAGCAGCCTTGCCTTGAGCGCATGAAACCATAACGGCAGCAGCCATTGTTCCCATCAGTAAATTCTTAATTGATATCATAGTACTTAGTATTATCACTTCGTCTTCTGTAATCCCGAGCGCAGCTCCCTCTGTCATTTCGAGCGCAGTCGAGAAATCTCAAATCTTACGAATATACGGATAAATCTCTTATATATTTCATATATAAGGGACGAAATGCCGAAAAAATTCGACGAGAGGGCCAAATTGTGCGACGAAGGGGCGCAACTGCAGAAATACAGCACGTAGATTACGCAAAACACTGAAAAACCAACTATTTAAATATTACACTCAGCAACCGACTTTCTGAAATATAATATTTTAAACTATCCCACAAAAAACAGTGGCACATAACATCCTGAAGCACTGCCACTTAACAGAACCTCCGTGCCGCCAAAAGGGAGCACGGAGGATACAACAAAGGGCTGGTAGTCAATCAGTTAGGCGACACCGGTATTTATATTGAGAAAATTTTATATTTTTGCACCGCAAATCTGAAAAACATACAACATGATAAAGTCAATGACAGGCTACGGCAAGGCCGAAGCCATCCTCGAAACAGGAAAGATCACAGTGGAAGTGCGTTCGCTTAACGGCAAGACAGCAGATATCAGCCGCAAGACATCCATGCTCCCCAAGGACAAGGAAATGGCTGTAAGACAGAAGATTGCAGCTGCGCTAACACGTGGTAACATCGACTTTTTCATCACATTCGAGCCTAATGCGGCTGACAGTGCAAAGAAGATCAACATGGCGCTG
>JAZOPY010000005.1:0-22645 GCA_045655825.1 Candidatus Cryptobacteroides sp.
AGAAGAAGACCCGCGTCCTTTTGTCGGAGGGACTTCTTCCTCAGGTCGTGAAGGTTGTCAGAACCTATGCCAAGTACAACGGAGTGGATATCACGATGATCCCTTGCCATGAAGGAGCCACAAGTTACGGCGCCCTCGTAGCTGAGATTGCAGCCGGCGATGTGGCAGGAGTGCTTGTGCCCGGTATCAATAAATATGGTATCATAGAGGACCTCACAGGATTTGCTGATGCTGTCCATGCTCAGAAAGGTCTTCTGATGGTATATTCGGATCCTTCATCCCTTGGTGTCATCAAGACTCCAGGCGAGTGGGGAGCTGACATCGTATGTGGTGATTCCCAGACTTTAGGTGTACCTTTATGTTTCGGTGGACCATACGTAGGTTTCCTTGCATGCACAAAGGATCTTGTGCGCAAGCTTCCCGGACGAATTGTGGGCGCTACCCGTGACGTGGACGGAAAACGTGCCTATGTGCTCACGCTCCAGGCGCGCGAACAGCATATACGTCGCGAGAAGGCTACAAGCAACATCTGCTCGAACCAGTCCCTGATGGCTTTGTATGTGACTGTATATATGTCGCTTATGGGTCCCGGTGGCCTTCGTCAGGTCAATGAACTATGCTACGGCGGCGCACACTATCTTCATGACAGGCTTCTTGAGACAGGTCTCTTCGAGAAGGCCTTTGACAAGCCGTTCCTGAAGGAATTCACACTCAAGTCTCTTGTTCCTGTGGGACAGCTTCAGGATGCGCTCCTGGCCAGCGGAGTCTTCGGCGCAGTGGAAATCGAGGACGGACTGGTGAACTTCTGTGTGACAGAGAAGGTGTCCAAGGACAACCTTGATGCGGTAATATGTGTAATCGAGAGTCTGAAGGAGGCATAATCATGAAATATTACGACAAACTGATCTTTGATCTTTCCAAGGAAGGAAGACAGGGATATTCATTGCCTGTAAACAAGTGGGAGACTTCAGTTTCCGAATTACCTTCCGGTCTCCTTCGCGGCGTTTCTCCTGCACTTCCGCAGGTGAGTGAACTCGATGTGGTGAGACACTATACCAATCTTTCCCAGATGAATTTCGGCGTGGATTCTGGATTCTATCCTCTTGGAAGCTGCACCATGAAATATAATCCTAAGATCAATGAGGAGATAGCTGCAATGCCTGTATTTGCCGGCCTGCATCCTCTTCAGCCTGCTGAAACGGTTCAGGGAGCGCTCAGGGTTTATAAGAATCTGGCTCACTCGCTTTCTGCAATCACAGGCATGGCGGAGTTTACTCTCAATCCGTTTGCCGGTGCGCATGGTGAACTTACAGGTCTGATGATCATCCGTCAGTACCATATCGCTCGCGGGGACTTGAAACGTACTAAGGTAATCGTTCCAGACAGCGCCCATGGTACCAATCCGGCTTCTGCTGCAGTCTGCGGACTGGAGATCGTGCAGGTGAAGTCTAAGGCTAACGGTCTGGTTGACGTTGAGGACTTGAAGCCTCTGCTCGACGATACTATCGCAGGTATCATGATGACCAATCCTAACACTCTCGGTCTTTTTGAGAAGGATATCAAGGAGATTGCGGCCCTTGTTCATGAGTGCGGCGGACTCCTTTATTATGACGGAGCGAACATGAATCCGCTTATCGGTATGGTACGCCCTGGCGATATGGGATTTGACGTGCTTCATCTCAATCTTCACAAGTCATTCTCGACTCCGCACGGCGGTGGCGGTCCGGGATCTGGTCCTGTGGGTGTGGCAGCTCATCTTGTGCCATATCTTCCTGTGCCTAAGGTTGTTGAGGATGAGGATGGAGTCCTGCATGTTGTGGGAATGGACGGTCAGTCGTGTGGCCAGATCTCGGGCTTCATGGGTAATTTCGGTGTCATCCTCAGGGCTTATACCTATATCCTCATGCTCGGCAAGCAGAATGTCCGTCAGGTCGGTCCTCTTGCTGTTCTTGGCGCAAACTACATCAAGGAGTCCCTCAAGGACTGCTTCAAGCTGCCTATCGAGTCGGTCTGCAAGCATGAGTTCGTCTTTGACGGTCTGCTCGACCAATCGACAGGTGTGACTACCCTTGATATTGCCAAGAGACTGCTGGATTATGGTTTCCATGCTCCGACAATCTACTTCCCGCTTCTGTTCCACCAGGCGATCATGATCGAGCCTACTGAAACAGAGTCGAAGGAGACCCTCGACGGCTTCATCGAGATCATGCGTCACATCGCAGCCGAAGCATTGGCTGATCCCGAGTCTCTGAAAACAGCGCCGCATACGACTCCGGTCCGCCGTCTTGATGAAACGACGGCAGCCCGCCAGCCTGTGCTCCGCTATAAGGACATGAATTAGTATTATGGAGAGACAAGATGTGCCAGCGGCCTCTTATGTCTCTCCTTAATTGTAAAATCAGCGTTGCAGCTAATGTATTGATCTGTAGTGTGTTAAATAGTTTTGCCTGCTGTTGTTTGTCGGCAGGCAGTGCTATTGAAATTGCTGGTAGACAATAAGTTAAGTGCAACGCTAAGAATGTTGAGATATGAAAATTATTATCATAGGTGCAGGACCGGGCGGTTATGAGACTGCATTGGTTGCTGCGAAGAGGGGAGTCGAGGTCGTGATGATCGAGGCAGGCCATGTCGGCGGAACCTGTCTGAACGAAGGCTGCATTCCGACCAAGGCTTTCTGCAAGAATGCTGAGGTGCTGGACGGCCTGCGTGAAGTTGAGACCTTCGGTGTCACAGGACTGTCGTACGGATTTGATTTCGGTGCGGTTACTACCCGCAAGAACGCTGTCGTAGAACAGCTTCGTGCAGGAGTAGAAGGCCTGCTCGGTCATAAGAACATAACGCTGGTGCACGGCAAGGCTTCCTTCAAGGATCCGCATACCGTTGTGGTTGACGGCACAGAGTACACTGCCGACTACATCATCATCGCGACAGGATCGGTATCCGCCTCCCTTCCTATCCCGGGAGCTGACCTGCCAGGCATCCTGACTTCGCGTGAGATCCTTGACATCCAGGAAGTGCCGAAGAGGCTGTGCGTCATAGGCGGCGGAGTCATCGGACTGGAGTTCGCTTCAATCTTCAGGAGCTTCGGCTCAGAAGTCACTGTCTTGGAATACTTCAAGGAGATCCTCCCGCGCTTTGACTCGGATCTGTCTAAACGTCTGAAGCAGAGTCTCGGCAAGAGAGGCATAGAGATCTGCACTCAGGCTCAGGTGACAGGGGTCGGGGCTCAGGACGAAACATACCGCGTGTCATTCACCCGCAAGGGCAAGGAGGAGACTGTCGAGGCAGACAAGGTGCTCATGGCTGTGGGTCGCAAGGCCAATATCGCTTCGCTGAACCTTGCTGATGTCGGCATCGAGTTCACTCCTCGCGGCATCGTGGTTGACGACAAGACCATGCAGACCAATATCCCGCACATCTATGCTGTCGGAGACATCAACGGCAAGATGATGCTGGCTCATGCCGCAACCTTCCAAGGCCTTGTAGCTCTGGACCATATCATGGGAATCGAAAACGAAATCGACCTCTCGGTTATGCCGGCTGCCGTCTTTACTTCTCCTGAAGCTGCTTGCGTAGGAATGACCGAAGAGGACTGCAAGGCTGCCGGGATCCCGGTAAAATGTCTCAAGTCTTTCTTCCGTGCCAACGGAAAAGCCGTAACGATGGGGGAGACTGAAGGATTCTGCAAACTGATAGTCGCAGCAGAACCAAAGGAGGATGGCCAGTGTGATGATGCTCTGCAGGCAGGGGTGAAGGTTGCCCCGGGCCGTGTACTAGGCTGCCACCTCTATGGCCCTCATGCATCGGACATAGTCCAGGAAGCATGCGCCCTGATCACCCGCAAGGCAACCCTTAAGGAATTCGAAAGCATCATCCACACCCACCCGACCCTCACAGAAGTCCTCCAGAGTGCGGTGCACGGCTAGTGATTTTGTAGTTGCGTCACATAAATGCCTGAATGTGAGTATTAAATGCGAACTTTGCAACTGAATTTAACGATTGAGACTGATGGGAAAGTTTAAGGTTCCAAATACATACGTTATTATTTTTGCAGCGCTTGCGATGTGCTGTGTGGCAACATGGCTTGTGCCGGGAGGAAATCCGCAGACCTGGCAGCTGTTCTCTGCGCTCTTTGAGGGCTTCAGCAGGCAGGCTGACATCATTGCCTTCGTGCTGATCATCGGAGGTGCGTTCTGGGTGCTGAACAGCACAAAGGCCATGGATGAGGGTATCGCCAAGTTCATCGGTTCGCTGACCAAGCTGGAGAGATTCAGTCTGGTGCGTAAGCTGGGGGTCGGTAACATAGTGATCACTCTCGTGATGCTCCTGTTCGGACTTTTCGGAGCCCTGTTCGGCATGAGTGAGGAAACGATTGCGTTTGTCGCAGTCGTCATTCCTTTGGCGAAATCCCTTGGATATGACGAGATTACAGGTGTTTGCATGGTCTATCTTGCAGCCCATGTGGGCTTTGCAGGCGCGATGCTTAACCCGTTCACCGTCGGTATTGCACAAGGTATGGCAGATCTGCCGCTCTTCTCGGGACTTGAATACAGAATCCTCTGCTGGGTGGTGCTGATGACGGTAGCCATCGCCTTCACTCTATGGTATGCAAACAGAGTGCGCAAGCCGGTTTCGCCCCAGCTTCAGGATCAGCCGGAGGTCAAAGCGGCGCAGAAGGGCAGCGGCATCCGTGCATGGCTGTGCTACGCAATCCTCACAGTCGTGATGTTTGTATTTGCCGCTCTTTACGCAGACGGATGTGTCATCAAGCTCGGCCAGTCTCAGTATGCTGCCCCATGGCTCTTGTGGGTGGTCTCGGGCATGTTTGCCATCATATCGATATTCGCTCTCAAGACGTCTGTCAAGATGTTCATCCTGAACCTTCTGATGTTTACGATAGTCTATCTGATAGTAGGTGCGATGGGATTCGGCTGGTATCTTCAGGAGATATGCGCTCTCTTCACGGCGATGGCCATAGCGATAGGATTCTCTGCAGAATATTCCGCAGACACAATTGCCAAGGAGTTCGTCGCCGGCGCAAAGGACATATTCTCGGCAGCTCTCATCATAGGATTTGCTGCAGGAATTGTCGTGATTCTGGAAAATGGCGAAGTTATAGGAACCATGCTTGCATCAGCCGGTGCAGCCCTCGCCGATGCCGGAGCCACGCTCTCTCTCGGCTTCATGTATGGAATAGAAACATTCATAAACCTCTTCATCCCTTCTGCTACAGCCAAGGCGACTGCGACAATTCCAATCTTCGCTGAACTCTCTGACCTTATCGGTGTCCCACGCCAGTCAACTGTCCTTGCCTTCCAGTTCGGAGACGGATTCACCAACATGATCACCCCGTGTTCGGGCGTACTGATGGCCGTACTTTCGGTTGCAAAGATTCAGTATACCCAATGGGTGAAACTGGTATGGAAGTTCATCCTATTCCTGGTCATCATAGGATTTCTCCTTCTTCTGCCGACCATATATTTTAATATTACAGGCTATTAACAACAAAATATGCCCCCGAAAGTTAGAATTCAAACTTTCGGGGGCACGTCTATAGGTTTATTGTTTAAAACAAGTCTTTCAAAGTATTTGATGCTTTCTCATAAAGATTAGCGCCTTCCTTCACGATCTTGTCATTGAAGGTGAATACATGTCCACCTATTCCCAATGAGACAACCTGCTGTTCTCCTCCAAGATCCATTTTTCCGAGGCTGAAGAGAAAGTAGTTGTCTACGTCTACCATGTTCTCGCTGACAAACTGGAGAACTCCCTCAAAACCAGGTATTGAACTGAAAGTGTTTACATCGACTCCTGGTACCTGTTCACTGATGATCTGTGATACGCTGTCTGATAATGCATCAGTGTGATCACTCTTCTCTGGACATGATGAGTAGAGGAATACAATTAGTGCAATAAAAATAGCAAGTCCGATAAGTTTCTTCATGACTGTAGATTTTTAAATTCTCACAAATATAAGAAAATTCGATATAAACCCCTAACTTTGCCGACATAATTATTGTTTAGACTATGCCACCAGTAGATAACGCCTATAAGCTCAGGAACCAGGAGTTCCTTCAGGAATATGCACAGAAACCCGGAGTAAAGATCATGTTCAACGGAGTGATGTATCGTGAGATTACAAAAGGTAATGGCCCCAAACCTTCTCCCAAGAGCTTCGTCACTGTATATTATACAGGAAGACTGATCAACGGAAAAGTCTTTGACCAGACTCAGAAAGGCCGTCCTGCAACATTCAGATTGAATGAACTCATTACAGGCTGGATCACGGCCATGAGGGAAATGCCTGCTGGATCACGTTGGGAGGTCGTCATCCCTTATAACTTGGGATATGGCTCACGCCCTGCAGGAGCGATCAAGGCATTCTCGACATTGATCTTCGACATCACCTTACTGGATGTAAGATAAAAAAAGGAGCATTACTGCTCCTTTTTTGCTTTATGTGCCTTGCGTTCTTCCCTGCGCGCCTGTCTTTCTGCTCTGCGTGCTTCGGCTCGCTCTCTTCTGTTGGCCATCAGATGTGATATCTGCTCACCCATGTTCTCAAAGAAAAGAGGGAAACGCACCTTGATCTCCTCAATCTTTGCCTTGATGAACGAATCCACATGGCGTGCCTTCTTTGCATCGTAGATATCGTCGAATGTGACAAGGATACATGTCTCTTCTGCCTCGCTGAACTCATGGTTGATGCCGCCTCCGAACATCTTCATTGTCGGCGAGAGACTCATGTATGAATTAACAAGTGGCGGAATGTTTACGCCGAAACTGCGGACTGCTGCATTAAGAAGCTTGTAATCTTCCTTGAATTCTGTCTCGTGAAGGACTTTTTCAAGCTCCTCTACAGGAGTCTCTATTACGAGCGGATCCATCGGCACCACCAGCTTCTCCTTATCTTCGAAATGCTTGAAGAGGAAGTGCTGGATCAGGTCTCTTGCTTCGCGGTTGTATTCCGGATACATGGTCATCTTTCCGAAGAAATATTTCATATTGTTGCACCTTACGATGAGTGCTCCAAGGCCATCCCATAGGTTATCCAGCGCGAAGAGGGCCTTTGTGCCGGCCTTGCTGCTCTGGTATTCCGGAGTCACGAAACTTCTTCCGAGCTCGATGGTGTATGGAAGGTATTCCTTTACGAATTTCTCGGAGAAGTGGAACATGTGTGCTGTAGCCAGAAGAGGCTGGTTGTTCTCATCAAGCTTGATGTCTGTTCCTAAAATATATCTGTAACCACCGAGTATCTTCTCAGCTTCCGGATCCCATACGATCAGCTGCTGGTAGGGATTCTCCATTGTATCGAACTCGTCAATGTCCATCTCAAGTCCGCTTCCGCCGCCGGCGTCGCGGAATGTGACTTCACGCAGACGGGCTATTTCTCTCATTACATTTGGCGAGTCGTGGTGGTTAATCACGTAAATCTCATTCTTGCTCTTATTGGTGTCTCTAAGTTTTTTAGCTGGTGTCAGTTCTGCCTTAAGCAGTTCTACATTGACGGGAGCTATAATCGGTTCCATGGTAAAATATTAAAGTTCGTACACGTGTTTTCTGATTTCCTGGGCCCACTGGTAGTCGCTTTTCGACTTGTCCAGGCTGGCTATCGGTATTGGCTGCCCGATAATGATTCTATATTTTCTTCCCTTGCTCTTGTACATCTCGTCCGGCAGCAGCATCATTGCAAAATTGAACTTCAGTCCAAGTCGTTTCTGCCAGTTTGCTATTCGGTAGAATCTTTTTGAGTTTTCTCCCTCAAACCGGATAGGTACGATGTCGCGGCCTGTGTCGCGGCTCTTCTTGACGAAGTTCTTGCCCCATTCGATGTCCTGAATCTTTCCGTCAATCTTGCGTGAGCACAGACCGGCCGGGAAGATAAGCATCTGGCAGTCAGACTCATATACTTCGTTGAGCAGCTTGGGAAGGTTTCTTGCCTGTCCGCCGAGCTTGTTGATTGGAATTCCGAGCGGAGCCATGCCCTTGAGGTTCATAAGAAGGTCATTCATAAGATACCTGATCTTGCCGTCGTATGGACGGCCTAAGACTGCGCCAAGAGTCACTCCGTCAATGGCACCCAGAGGGTGGTTTGATACGAATGTGTATTTCCTTCCATCTTTTGGGAGGTTTTCAATACCGACCACCTCTATCTCGACTCCGAGATATTTGAGGGCGTTTTCACAGAACTCCACTCCGACATACCCTTCCTTGAGGAAGCCGTTGATGAAGTCCTGATGAATGAACTTCTTGAACCATCTGATCACGAACTTAGGTATGCGCTTGGCTTTTTCTCCGCCCTTTGCCAATATTACCTGCTCGATATCAAGTATTTGGGGTTGTCTTTCCATTATTCTCCTTTCTTTACTGGGTCGCAAGTCAGCCCTACGCCAAGCTTCTTGAAAATCTTTCTGTCCACCTCGCTGAGCATCACTGTAGAATGCACCTGGCAGCCTTCGAACTTAGGCAGCTGCTCAAGAGCCATGCGGCAGTTTTCATCTTCATTGCTGAGCATTGAAAGGGCAACCAGCACTTCGTCTGTGTGCAGACGAGGATTGTGGCCGTGGAGGTATTCCACCTTTGTCCTCTGGATAGGCTCGATCATCTTCTCAGGGATGAGCTTGGTCGAGTGAGGGATGCCGGCAAGGTGTTTTGCTGCATTGAGGATGAGTGCGGCCGAAGGGCCCAGAAGCGAGCTGGTCTGCGAAGTGATGATTGTGCCGTCCTGAAGTTCTATGGCTGCAGTCGCCACTCCGTAGATGTCCTTTCTCTGATGAGCGGCTACTGTTGTCCTTCTGTATTCTGTTGTAAGCTTAGCCTGCTTGAGGATGAGAGCTATCTTGTTGACTTCGTGCTCGTTTGTACCCTTTTCGGCAAGATTGCACAGGGCATAGTAGTATCTTCTGATGATCTCCTCGCGTGCAGCGTTGCAGCATACATCCTCGTCGCTCATGCAGTATCCGAGCATGTTGACACCCATGTCAGTAGGGGACTTATATGGACTTTCGCCGTATATGCCTTCGAAGAGTGCGTTCAGCACAGGGAAGATCTCGATGTCTCTGTTGTAGCTGGCTGCCACTTCACCATACGCGTCGAAATGGAACGGGTCGATCATGTTGACATCGTTCAGAACGGCTGTTGCGGCCTCGTATGCTATGTTTACAGGATGCTTGAGAGGGAGGTTCCATACAGGGAATGTCTCAAACTTGGCATATCCCGCCTTTGTTCCTCTCTTGTTTTCATGATACAGCTGGCTAAGGCAGACTGCCATCTTTCCGCTGCCTGGACCTGGGGCTGTCACCACGACCAGCGGCTTGGTTGTCTCCACATAGTCGTTTCTTCCGAATCCTTCTTCTGAGTCAATGAGGGCTACGTTGTTTGGATATCCTTCTATAGTATAATGGTAATATACCTTGATGCCGAGTCTCTCGAGACGCTTTCTGTATGCGTCTACGCTTGACTGGCCGTTGAAGTGTGTGATGACTACGCTGCTGACCAGAAGCCCCACTTTCTCGAACTCTCCGCGGAGTCTGAGCACGTCCTCGTCGTATGTGATGCCGAGGTCACCGCGTACCTTGTTCTTCTCGATGTCGATCGAGCTGATCACTATGATGATTTCTGCCTCATCCTTCAGCTGCATGAGCATCTGAAGCTTGCTGTCGGGCTGGAATCCCGGCAGGACGCGGCTGGCATGGTTGTCGTCGAATAATTTACCTCCGAATTCGAGGTACAGTTTGTCGCCGAACTGCGCGATGCGCTTCTTGATCTGTTCGGACTGTATCTTCAGATACTTATTATTGTCAAATCCCGTTTTCATACGGGACACAAAGATAACCAAAGAACAACTCAACTGCAAAGAATTTTTGCAAAACTTTGCTTTATTTGAAGGTATTGTCTAAATTTCGGAAATATTGTAAAAACTAACCTTATATATATATGAAAAGAATAGAAAGTGACCTTATAGGTTCAATGGAAGTGCCTGCAGAGGCTCTGTATGGAGTGCAGACTCTTCGTGGTATTGAAAATTTTCCAATAAGCAATTTTCATCTTTGTGACTATCCTCTTTTTGTCAACGGTCTGGCTATTACCAAACTTGGTGCAGCTGTAGCAAACCATCAGCTCGGTCTTCTTACAGACCAGCAGTATGAGGCTATTGCACAGGCATGCAAGGAGATTCTTGCAGGTCAGTATCATGACCAGTTTCCTGTTGACATGATCCAGGGTGGTGCCGGTACAACGACTAACATGAATGCAAACGAGGTCATTGCAAACCGCGCACTTCAGATCATGGGCTATCAGCCTGGCGAGTACCAGTACTGCTCTCCAAATGATCATGTGAACTGCTCGCAGTCTACAAACGATGCATATCCTACAGCTATTCATATCGGCCTCTATGCAACTCACCTTGAGTTCATGAAGCATTATGAGCTTCTCATCCAGTCGTTTGAAGCAAAAGCAGTTGAGTTTGCAAACATCCTTAAGATGGGACGTACGCAGCTCGAAGATGCAGTGCCTATGACCCTCGGTCAGACTTTCGGCGCTTTTGCAAGCATCCTTCGTGATGAAATCCGCAACATCAACTTCGCTGCCGAAGAATTCCTTACTGTAAATATGGGAGCGACAGCCATCGGTACAGGTATCTGTTCAGAGCCTGAGTATGCTGAGAAATGTGTGGCTGCTCTGCGTGAGATCACAGGCTGGGATATGAAGCTTGCGCCAAACCTTGTAGCTGCAACTTCAGATACATCATGCATGGTAGGTTATTCTTCAGCTCTTCGCCGTATCGCTACCAAGATGAACAAGATCTGCAACGACCTTCGTCTTCTTGCATCAGGTCCTCGCTGCGGTTTCCATGAGTTTGACCTTCCTGCCCGTCAGCCGGGTTCTTCAATCATGCCGGGTAAGGTCAACCCAGTTATTCCAGAGGTTATGAACCAGATCTCGTACAAGGTGTTCGGTAACGACGCCTGCGTTGCAATGTGTTCTCAGGAGGCTCAGATGGAGCTCAACGCAATGGAGCCTGTCATGGCACAGTGCTGCTTCGAGTCGGCTGCTATCATGATGAACGGTTTCGATACCCTCCGTATAAACTGCGTTGACGGCATCACTGCAAATCCAGAGCAGTGCCGCGAGTACATCCACAAGAGCTTCGGAGTCGTGACAGCCCTCAACCCTGTGATCGGTTACAAGAACTCGACCAAGATCGCCAAAGAGGCCATGGCGACAGGAAAGAGCGTCTACGATCTCGTTCTTGAGCACGGCATCCTCTCGAAGGAAGACCTTGACACTATACTCTCACCGGAGAACATGATCAAGCCGGTAAAGCTGAATATCAAACCGCTCAAATAAAAATTATGTCACTCTGACTTCAGGGTGACATTTTTTTGATTTCAAAATCGTCCTTGCAGATGCCTGTATTCCATGTTTGTGAAAAATTTTGCAAAAAATGTTAAAAATTTAATTTAGAACTATTCCAAATTAGAAAACTTTTACTACCTTTGCAATGTCAAACGATAACAAACAGTAAAAACAATTAAAACAGATAAAGATATGAACACACTTAAAGGTACAAGAACAGAGCAGAACTTGCTCAAGTCATTCGCAGGCGAGAGCCAGGCACGCAGCAGATACACATTCTTCGCAGAGGTAGCTAAGAAGGAAGGATATGAGCAGATCGCTGCAGTTTTCATCGAGACTGCAGAGCAGGAGAGAGAACATGCTAAGCGTTTCTTCAATTTCCTTGAGGGCGGCGATCTTGAGATCACAGCATGCTATCCAGCAGGAAAGGTGGGAACTACTCAGGAGAATCTCCTTGCAGCAGCAATGGGTGAGAAGGAAGAGTGGGATGTTCTCTACAAGGAGTTTGCAGAGGTTGCTTCAGAGGAAGGCTTCCCAGCAGTAGCAGCAGCTTTCAGAAACATCGCAAAGGTAGAGGCAGAGCATGAGCGTCGCTACATGAAGCTCCTGAGCCACTTCACAGACGGAGACTTCTTCCACAGAGATGGAAAGATCTGGTGGCAGTGCCGCAACTGCGGATTCATCTGCGAAGCACAGGATGCGCCTAAGGGTTGCCCTGCATGTCTCTTCCCACAGGCTTATTTCGAGCCAATGAAGGATAATTATTAGGATTCATTCATAAAAATGTTAACTTTGTTCTGCCAAGCCACGACGGTTTGGCAGAACTTTTATTTTATGGACTATCAGAAGATTCTGGAAGATATCTATCAGGAGATTCTTCCATACGCGGAAAAAGGCAAGCAGGCGGACTATATTCCTGCACTTGCCAAAGTCAATCCCGACCAGTTTGGTATCTGTCTGCAGACAGTGGCAGGGGAGTCGTACTCATATAAACAGGCTGACGAACGTTTTTCAATTCAGAGTATAGCGAAGGTATTTGCCCTTGCAATGGGACTCTCGCTGAAAGGGGAGTCTTTATGGAAGAATGTCGGCAAGGAGCCTTCCGGAACGGCATTCAATTCGTTGGTGCAGCTGGAAATGGAACACGGCATCCCGCGCAATCCGTTCATCAATGCAGGAGCCATTGTTGTTGCTGACCTGCTGCTTACTGAACTTGAGGATGCCGAAGGGGAGTTCCTGAAGTTTGTCCGTGCCCTTTGCGGCAGCGATGACGTTGACTATAACATGGAAGTCGCCATGTCAGAGCGTGCTACCGGCTATCTCAATGCAGCGATCGCCAACATGCTCAAATATCACGGAACCATTGACAATGACATTGAACGTGTATTGATGTTTTACTTCAAGATGTGTTCTGTAGAAATGAGCTGCCGTGAGCTTGCACAGGCATTCCTGGCGTTTACAAACCATTCCGCCTTCGAGTATGCCGGCTATAAGCTCAGTAAATCACGCATAAAGCGCCTTAATGCCGTGATGCAGACATGCGGTTTCTATGACGAGGCCGGCGAGTTCTCGTATCTCGTAGGACTTCCAGGAAAGAGTGGTGTAGGCGGAGGAATAATTGCCGTATATCCGCACCGTTATTCCGTTGCAGTATGGAGCCCGCGCCTGAATTCAAAGGGAAATTCAGTCATGGGAATGAAGGCTTTGGAGCTCTTGACGACGTATACAGAAGAGTCGATATTTTAATTCGTCGCTCGGATTTTGCAGTTCGTCGGGCATATTCTGCAGTTCGTCGAATTAGAGTATGCAAAGTATTGCAGATGAATGAAAAAGCAGTACCTTTGCACCCGAGTTGATCAGAGAGTTGTTCTGAAACTCTCCCAACTTATTGGTTATTAGTTTTAGTGTTATTAATTATGTGGTTAGTATGAGGCGTCCCCGCGCGAGCGGCGAAGTCTCATCTTTTTTTATATAGGCTACCGCCTAGTAAAAAAAGATGAGACCTATCTCAACCCCTGTCACTTGCGCTGACAGATCTTTTCATGGAAATACCTGTCGTTTTGTTTAGTGATGTCATATGGAGAAGACATGCCACCCACGGCTAGGGGGTGGCGTAGCGTAGCGAAGACGGGGGTCTTCGGAATATGACATCACTAAACTAATACCGAATAAGAAAAAGCCGAGGCTAGGGGACTAGCCTCGGCTTTCTCTGTATCAAGTGTGATGATTAGTTGTTCTTCTTGTGCTCCTTGAGACCTCTTTCAAGGAATGAAGCGAATGCTGGAATATCCAGATCATAGTTTCTCCACTCATTCATAAGGATGTTTCCGTTTGGCTGGAGGAGAACATATGTAGGCTGTGTACTTGTGTTGTAAAGAGTATTTGCGATGTAGTCATTTGCCTGACCTACTCTCTTGTAGTACTCACCAGTCTCAACATTCTGGATCCACTTGCTCTTTGGAAGTGACTCTCTGTCGTCAACGTAAAGAGCTACAACTACATACTCGTTCATAAGTGACTTAACCTCTGGATCACTCCATACTCTTGCCTCCATTTCACGGCAGTTTACGCAGCCATGTCCTGTCACGTCAACAAAGATAGGCTTGTTTTCCTTCTCTGCCTTGATCAAAGCCTCCTCGAAGTCCTTGATAACCTCAACTTCGCCCTTAAGACCTGCGTTGTCTACAATGAAATCATGTGTCTGGATAGGAGGGAGATATCCTGAGAGACCCTTAAGAGGTGCGCCCCACATACCTGGGATAAGGTATACCACGAATGCGAATACTCCGATCGCAAGTGAGAGACGTCCAACTGAAAGCTTCTCTACAGGCTCGTCGTGTGCGAAGCGGATCTTGCCGAGCAGGTAAAGTCCGAGAAGCGCGAATACTACAATCCAGATAGCGAGGTATACCTCTCTGTCGAGGATTCCCCAATGGTATGTCTGGTCTGCAACGCTAAGGAACTTAAGACCGAGAGCGACTTCAACAAATCCGATAACCACCTTCACTGAGTTGAGCCATCCGCCGCCGCTCTTCTTGAACTTCTTCAGGAGGGTAGGAGAGAATGCGAATACAGTAAACGGAATAGCGAAAGCAGTCGAGAACGCGAGCATCACGATGATAGGAGTGATGAATGATCCGCCTGATGATGTTGCCTGAATAAGCACGTTACCCACGATAGGACCTGTACATGAGAATGATACAAGTACGAGGGTCAATGCCATGAAGAACACGCCTGCAAGTCCCTTCTTGTCTGAGTTCTGGTCACTCTTGTTTACGAGAGACTGAGGGAGTGTGATCTCGAATGCTCCGAAGAACGATGCGGCAAACACCATGAAGATCACGAAGAAGAGGATGTTTGGAATCCAGTGTGTTGAAAGCCAGTTGAATATGTTTGCAGTAACTGCATCACCGCCCACGAATCTTGTAACCAGGATAAGGATTGCAATAGGAACTGTATAGATCAGCACGATGAAAAGTCCATACATTGCTGCCTTGAATCTACCTGCCGCTACATTCTCAGATCCCTTAAGGAAGAATGATACTGTCATTGGCACCATAGGGAATACACATGGTGTCAGGAGCATGATGAATCCCCAAAGGATTGCCTCAAGAATCTGTCCCCAGATGCTTCCTGCAGCCTTGTTTCCTGTCGAAAGCTTTGCCTCTTCGTTTGTAAGAAGGGCCTGAACTCTTTTAGCATCCGAGCCGATAACCTCCTCTTCCTGTGCAGCCTGAACTGGTACTGTTGTGGAAGTTTCTGTATCAGTAAGGTCATCAGAAATAGCCATTACTGCGTTCTCTGGATTGATGACTACATTGAAGTCATAATATCCTGCGCTGCAGGCACCGCCTGTACATGTGTTTGTGAAGATTGTACCTGTGAAAGTTGCTGTTGCGGCTGTAAGCTTTACATTCTGGGCAAGTATGATCTCGCCATAGTAGTGCTTTGCCATATCGCCGAACTCATCCAGCTCTTCTTTTGGTGTGCTGATCTCGTAAGGCTGTCCTACGAGCTCGCCACCCTTTACCTCCATATCCATGAATTCTGTTGCCGAGAACTCATCTGTGAGGGTGTAGGTGTGGTAACCGTCGGCGATCTTACCTGTGAAGATCACGCGGTATTCGTTGCCTTCCTGAAGCTCGCAGTGGTGAGTCCATTTGATGAGCTCCTTTCCTTGAGCAAATGCAGTCAAACTGACAAGCGCAACTGCAATGATTGATAATATTCTTTTCATAGTCCTGAATTATTTTGCAAATGCTACTGAACGTGTCTCGCGGATTACTGTGATCTTCACCTGACCTGGATAGACCATCTCCTCCTGGATTCTTCTAGCGATCTCAGTTGACAATGCCTCTGAATCCTGATCGGTAACCTGGTCTGCTCCAACGATCACGCGGAGCTCGCGGCCTGCCTGGATAGCGTAAGTCTTTGTTACACCAGGGTATGACTGAGCTATGTTCTCCATGTCCTTAAGTCTCTTGATGTATGACTCGATCACCTCGCGGCGTGCTCCTGGACGTGCACCTGAGATTGCGTCACCGACCATTACGAGAGGAGAAATGATCGAAGTCATCTCGATCTCCTCGTGGTGTGAACCGATTGCGTTGCATACCTCCGGCTTCTCCTTGTACTTCTCGGCGAGCTTCATACCGAGGATTGCGTGTGGAAGCTCTGGATCCTCGTCAGAAACCTTTCCGATATCGTGGAGGAGACCTGCTCTCTTGGCAACCTTAGGGTTGAGTCCGAGCTCAGATGCCATTGTGGCACAGATGTTTGCGACCTCACGGGCGTGCTGGAGAAGGTTCTGTCCGTATGATGAACGGTACTTCATGCGGCCGATGAGCTTGACAAGCTCGATGTGCATTCCGTGGATGCCGAGGTCGATACATGTCCTCTTACCGGTCTCCATGATCTCTTCCTCAAGCTGCTTCTGCACCTTCGCTACAACTTCTTCGATACGTGCAGGGTGGATACGTCCGTCAAGAACGAGCTGGTGGAGTGCAAGGCGTGCCACCTCTCTTCTTACAGGATCGAATGCTGAAAGGAGGATTGCCTCAGGAGTGTCGTCCACAACGATCTCGACTCCGGTTGCAGCCTCAAGCGCGCGGATGTTACGACCCTCGCGGCCGATGATGCGGCCCTTGATCTCGTCGCTCTCGATGTGGAACACTGTCACTGCGTTTTCAATTGCAGTTTCAGAAGCAGTTCTCTGTATTGTATTGATAACGATACGCTTAGCCTCCTTGCTTGCTGTGAGACGAGCCTCGTCCATAGCGTCGTTGATGTAAGACTGAGCCTGTGTTCTTACCTCTGCCTTCATGCTTTCCATGAGCTGGTTCTTGGCCTCTACTGCAGTCAGGCCGGCGATCTCTTCGATCTGCTTGATTGCATCCTCACGAAGCTTCTCGTACTCCTCTTTCTTGCGGTTTGCTGCCTCAAGCTGTGCTTTGAGGTTTTCCTTCAAAGCCTCAGCCTCCTTATTCTTTCTGCCGAGCTCTGAACTCTGCTGTCCGAGAGCGCTCTCCTTCTGCTTCAGTCGGTTTTCGATCTCACCGATCTGCTTGTTCCTTTCGTTGATGTACTGCTCGTGCTCGCTCTTGAGCGAAAGGAATTTCTCTTTCGCCTGGAAAATCTTTTCCTTCTTAATGCTCTCTGCCTCAAGCTCTGCCTTCTTGATGATCTCCTCCTTCTGTCCCTTAAGAAGTATCTTGCGGACGAATATGTATGTGCCGAGTGCTACAATTGCACCCAAGACTGCAGACAAAATGTAAAATACTGTGTTCATAAAATGTTATTATATAGTGTTTTAGTTTCACATAAAAAAAGACCAACCAGCTATGGTAAGCAGATTGGTCTTGATATAAAAAAGCCGTTAGCAAGTTTGTCAGAAAATCTTAAAAAATAAGATTTGGGCTCCGGTACTGCAGTTCAGACATCCTCCGTCCCACGTTCGTGGAATCCCCATACGGGTAACCTAGGTCCGTCATCCCTATCCGAGATGTCCCTGTTACGTTATTAGTGTTGATTTCAGCAAAAATAAGTAACTAACGGCTATTATTCTTCAGCTTTCTGAAGATAATCCTCAAGCTCCTTCAACAGTGCGGCTTCATCCTCCACGGCTGATTCCACCTGCTTCTGAAGTCCGCAGTTCTGTATACCAATATTCAGCGCCACGAGAGATAATACTTCCACCATTCCTTTTGACGGGAATTTTTCAAGGTAGAATTTAACTCTGCGGTTGATGTCAGCTACAGCCTTCCTGATCATCTCCTCATGCTCCGGAGACTTCACCTGTACAGGATAGGAACGGTCCGCAATCATTACATTAATGCTTTGTGCCATGTTTTATCCCTCCATTAAAGTGATACACTTGTCTATCTCCTTTATGAGCTTGTCTATCTTCTTCCTCGCTTCAGTATTGTCTGAACCTGACTTGAACGCGTCTGCAAGCTTAAGGTTATCAATAGTTCTTTCCAGCTCTGTAATCTGCTCTTTGTAGGCCTTGTTCTGCTCTAAGGCTTTTTCCAGTTCCGATTCGAGTCTGTAATGCTCATCCCTTTCCATCTCGAAAGCGGAAATGAGCTCCTGAATCCTCTGTCTAAGCTTCTCTATCATTGCAAAACAAATTTTACCTACCCGGCAAATTTACGAAAAAAATGTGGAAATCCAATATATATATTATCATATTGAGAAACATACGCATCCCTGGCCGATTTTCTCAAACCCTATCGCGTTGTCTATGCCGGGGTGATAGGCCCTGTCATATTCCAGTGGGACGATTATGTTGTTGTGAGTATCGATTGCTCCATACTTGCCGTCAATGTTGACAACGGCATGGCCGTGCTTGTCAAACAAGCCCATAATATCATACATGCAAGGAATTGATACACCGTCATTGTCACGTATTCCAATGCAGCCCCATTTGCCGTCGAGGAGTACCCCGACGTAGCTGTTACGGTCAACGTATACCTTGTCGTAGATAGGATCAATCAGATACTTGCCGTGCTTGTCAACGACGCCACATTTTCCGTTCAACCGGACTTCTGCGCACTGGATTGCATCGCTCCAATTCAGACTTTCATATATGCATGGGATAAGAAATTCCTCGTTGGCGTTCATAAGTCCGTATTTTCCGTCTTCCCTGACAACGGATATATCTCTATCTAGAGTCTGTATTATGTCATCATACAATGGATCGACTCCTGCCGGAGCCGGCACCTTTTCGAGCTTGCTGTTTATGAATATCCACTTGCCGTTCAACTTGACTCTAAATAGGTCATCTGGGTAGTTGCGCAGGTCGATGTACTCGTAAATAGGCCCTGTAGTCTTGCCCTGGCCGTTCGCGAGTCCGTATGCCTCGCCAAACTTCAGCAAGAACAATTCTTCCGTATATCGTAAATTGTTTATCACATCGTATATGATTGGAATTACGAGCTCTCCCGAGTCATTTATCACACCTGATTTATTGCCGACCTTTACTTTGAAAAGGTGTTTATTGATAGGAAGTATGTAGTCATATTCGATCGGCACTACAACATTGTTGCAAAGGTCGATTATACCATATTTTCTCCACTTCTGTACGACCAGATAGTTGTCCAGCCCCCATGGCCAGATATAATGATAGTCAAACGGAACGATGACGGATCCATCCTTGTCAATGATTCCGCAATAACCTTTTCTTATGACAACAGAGTAATCGAAGACGCGATTACACACCACATCATTATTGTCTTCTACCATTTTGAGTTTAGTTTTCATGTCTTATTTCTTTATTTTCCTGCGTTTATCCTGTGTTACAAAAATACTAAATCTATTAGATTATAATATTATATTTGTAATGTTCGTTACGTCCATTTTTTCAAATATTATATGACCATGATCAAAGAGTCGAAGCGACTTGCATATCTCCTACGTCATTCGTGCTTACCCGACCATAACGGTTGGGTAAGCATAGGCCTGCTTATACGGGAACATGGTTTTACTTTAGAGGGATTGATGCAGCTCGTTTCTAATGACGCCAAAGGACGTTTTGAGCTTTCTGGTGACGGTTTGACCGTCAGGGCCATATACGGGCACTCGGTTGATGTGGATTTAGAACTTGTTCCTTCATCGCCACCAGCAGTGTTGTTTCATGGTAGCGCAGCTAAATATATCGAAGGCATCATGAGGGAAGGGCTGAAACCTCGTAAACGCAACTATGTTCACTTGTCAGAAAACATTGATACTGCTCGGCAAGTTGGGGCCAGACATGGTGATCCCGTCATATTAACCATAGATGCCGAGGCCATGTACCTTGCTGGTCACAAGTTCTATAAAGCACAAGGTGAAATCTGGTTAACAGATGTAATTGATATAAGATACATAACTATATCAATTTAGCGCATCAAGCTGTCTTGTCAAAACCGTAAACGATGTTGACATGACATTCTCCAACCTGGATTTCCGGATTGGTGCTGAGCGCCCACAATACAACAGGCTGCTTTTCAGGGTCCATGCCATATACCTTGTCCAGAAATGAATATATGACATCAAGGTTGCAGGCTGGGTCGCTTCCGTTGAAGCGAAGACCGAGCAGGATGGTCTTGATATCAGCACTATTGATCCCAGCATCTTTGATTGCTGCGATCATGTCAAAGTCGATACCTCCTTCGCTACATTCGGTCCTGCACTTGATTCCATATTTAAGGCTGCTGATCTTTTTGACTGTGCGGATGTCATTGTAGTCGATAGGGTTTGCATAGGTGTCGCCCGAATAATGTATGTATTCGGTCAGCTTGTCGATCTCGATCCTGTCAGTGATTATTTCGCATCTCATTTCTCTTTTCGTTTATAGCGTCATACAATGTCTTGATGTCAATGAATCCTCCGGCGCGTCTGGCAAGTGTCCCGTCGATGCCGATGTCGAACCTGAGGTCTTGGGAGCGGGCATTAAAATCGTCTATTGTCCCGTGGCAGTGTCCGTGGAGCATGACTGCGCCCTCGTGTTTTCCAGGCCAGTCCAGCAGGGGATAGTGGCAAAGCACAATCTTGAGATCCTCCTCCAGGAAATCGCAGACTGCCTGCTTTATGGTTATCTCCATTATCTGTGAGGCCTTGCGGAAATGGTGCAGGTGTGCCTTGACGGAGTCATCGTGATTCCCGATGGCGAGAAACTTTTCTCCCGGCAGCTTTTCCAGCAGTCTTCTTGCGTCTTCGCTTTTATAGAAGGTCAGATCCCCGCCATGATATATGCGGTCATGCTTGCCGACTGTAGACTGCCATAAGTCTGTCAGCCACTTGTCATGAGCCGTAATGTCCGTTTCGGAGGCGAAGGGACGTCCGGGCAGGTATTTCAGCGCCTTCTCGTGCCCAATGTGGGTATCTGCCGTGAAGAATATGTTTCCCATAAACGTTATTTCATCAAGTCAATTACAATAACTGTTACATTGTCCTTGCCGCCAGCTTCCAGTGCTGCGTCGATAAGCTTGTCAACGCGCTCGTCTGTTGGTATCGGCTCCTGGAGGATCTCTCTGGTATGCGATGACAGCACCATGTCGTAAAGGCCGTCAGAGCAAAGCAGCAGCGTGCATGGCTCTGCATATATCGTATGCTTCTGAATATAGTCGGTGCCGAACTGAAGTATGTCATGGCCTACGCTACGGGTTATGATGTTGCGCTGCTTGTGCCTCATTGCCTCCAGTTCTGTACACTGTCCTGATTCTTCGAGTGGGCCAACAACCGAATGGTCTGAAGTGATCTTCGTCATCACTCCGTCCTTAAGCATATATAGTCTTGTATCTCCCACATGGCATACGTCCATTCTGCCTGTCTCAAGATTGATCAACGCGGCTGTAAGCACGCAGCTCATGCTGCTATAGCATGAACAGTAATGCTGCTGGTTAATCGAATTGTTTGCATAGATGACAGCAGCTTCCAATACCTCCAGGCTGTCTGATAGGCTGTCTCGTTCTGAAAAGTGCTCGCTGATGCAGCGTGCAGCCAGATATGCCGCTACTTCTCCTCCATAATTTCCTCCTACTCCGTCGATTACCACGGCCAGCAGGTGGCTGCCTCCGCATACTTCCTTCAATACAAACTCGTCCTCGTTCTTTGCACGGACATTGCCTACATTTGTTCCTCCGTAATATGAAGTTTCCATGATTTTGAATATTATCTAAATTATATATACGGATCAAGTGGTGATTTTGTTAGCACCAATTTGTAAAAAAAAGAGCAGGACTTTTTCGCCCTGCTCTCACTATAAGATATTTGTTCTATTAAAGAACTTCAACCGCCTTCATACCTTCCTCGATCGCTGCCTTGTTGAGGGAGATGAGGTCAGCATAGCGTGCAGGGATGCACTTTGCAAGGCCCTTGTCGATGTTCTCAGGAAGGATGATAGGCTTCATCTTGAGGAATGCGCCCATGACTGCCATGTTGTATACCTTCGAGTTACCGACCTGTGGCGCAACGTTGATCGCATCGATCTTGCAGATCTGAATGTCTGTTCTTGTAGGAGGGTTGATGATTCCGTTAGGGTCGTAGATGAGGAGTCCGCCTGGCTTTACAGCGCTCTCGAACTTGTCGAGTGACTGCTGGTTAAGCGCGATGACTGTGTCGAACTTTGTCACGATAGGGGAGCTGATCTTCTTGTCGCTGAGGATCACGCTCACGTTGGCTGTACCTCCACGCATCTCAGGACCGTATGAAGGCATCCAAGTCACCTCCATGTCCTGCATGATTGCGCAGTATGCGAGAATCTTTCCCATTGAGAGGACGCCCTGTCCTCCGAATCCTGCTATGATAATTTCTTCCTTCATGATTACTCTGTTTTTAAAACGTCCTTGATGTCACCGAGCGGATACTTAGGGAACATGTTCTCCACCATCCACTTGTTGGCTGCTGTAGGGCTCATCTTCCATCCTGAGTTACATGTTGCAACAACTTCTACGAATGAAAGTCCGATGCCCTTCTGGCTGTATTCGAATGCCTTCTTGATGGCTGCCTTTGTCTTGCGCGCAGCAGCTGCAGTGTGTACTGACTGTCTTGTGATGAATGCAGTACCGTCGAGCTGTGCGATCATAGGGGCAAGCACGAGAGGGAATCCGTTGAGCTTTGCGTCACGTCCGTAAGGAGTAGTGGCTGTCTTCATGCCGAGGAGGGTAGTAGGAGCCATCTGACCTCCGGTCATTCCGTAGATACCGTTGTTGATGAAGATCACAACGATGTTCTCGCCGCGGCTGCAAGCGTGGATGATCTCAGCTGTACCGATTGAAGCGAGGTCACCGTCACCCTGGTATGTGAA
>JAZOPY010000006.1:0-2587 GCA_045655825.1 Candidatus Cryptobacteroides sp.
TCTCTCATTTCGCGGAAAAGCTTGAGGTTCTCCTCTACGCTACGGTTACGATAAGGGCTTTCTGTACCTGGCACCTGGACAGTACCACGACCTGCACGGATTTCCTCCTGAGTCTGGTCATCTACATATGCAAGACCCTTCTTGATGAGTTCCTCAGCCCACTCATAGAGCTGATCGAAGTAGTCCGAAGCATAACGCTCGTTCTCCCACTCGAAGCCGAGCCACTTGATATCCTCCTTGATGGAGTCTACATACTCGGTGTCCTCCTTTACTGGGTTTGTATCGTCGAAGCGGAGATTTGTCTTTCCGCCATATTTCTTGGCAAGTCCGAAGTTGATGCAGATACTCTTCGCATGTCCGATGTGAAGGTAGCCGTTTGGCTCAGGCGGGAAACGGGTCATGATGGATTCATGCTTTCCGCTGGCAAGATCTGCCTCAATGATTTCTTCCAAAAAGTTGAGATTTCTGGTCTCAACAACTTCCTTGTTTACCTCTTCCATATCTGTTGGTGTAAATGTATTTGCAAATAATCTTGCGAATATACGCAATTTTTAATGATTCAATGGAAAAAATCGTAACTTTGGCTATGTACACACCCAAAAACTACAATATATGAAGCTTGACAAACTGATTGCAGCCATCCTTTACGCATCAGCAATGATAATATCTTCATGCGACAAAGTCGACGAACATGCAGACTGCATGAGCAAAGACCAGGTAAGTCATTATGTTGACAGTCTCATGAACGAGCATGAAAATGCACCAAATCAGCCTGTTCAGGTACAAGACATCGTCGTCATAAACAAAGAGATATCCCTCAAAAACAACCAATCCACTGAGATATACTTCAGAGTCAATCCATCAAATGCTGATGTGGACCTTGATTGTTTTCATTTAGATAGTCCTGACACATACACAAAGGCTGTCAGCTACATCACTGCCCCAAAAAACGTTAAGATCAGTTCGGTAACAATTGCTCAAGGCAATAACTTCAATAAGCTGAGAGGACAATATATCATGACCATCGAGGACATGGGTCTCAGCACCGACTACACTGAAAGAGTTGCCATAGTTTATGCTTCGAAAGACGCTGAAGGTCATTATTACGAGGTTTCGTCAGAGATTATCACCATCACATTGGTTCCTCCGACAGACCACCTCGCAAAAGTCTATATAGACACTCCAGATGGAGCTGCAATTACCAGCAAGACAGAGTGGATGGAAGGCAGCACAATCAAGATCATCGATGAAAACGGATCTGAAAATCTCAATGCTACAACAAGCATCAGAGGACGAGGCAATTCTACGTGGGGGAACCCGAAGAAGCCATACGCCTTGAAGCTGGACTCAAAGGCAGAAGTTCTCGGAATGCCGAAGCACAAACGATGGGTACTGCTTGCAAACTGGATGGACAGGACCCTCATGAGAAACGACGTCGCATTTGAGATCGCGCGCAGAATCATGGAGTGGGCACCTCGCGGTAAATTCGTAGAGTTATACCTCAACGGAAAGCACCAAGGAAATTACTACCTGTGCGAGCAGATCAAGATCGACGAGAACAGAGTAGATGTAGGCGATGAAGGATATATCTTCGAGTTCGACACATACGGACCAAGCGACGAAATCAACTACTTCTACTCCCCTGTCAAGAACTATCCGGTAACAATCAAAGAACCGGATGAAGATGTAATTACATCATGGGATCATCCGCGTTTCATTGAAGCCCAAAACTGCATTGGCAACGTGGAACAGCTCCTTGAAAGCGATAAAAGCAAACGTGTCCGTTGGGAAGAAATCACAGAACTATTAGACATTACGTCATATATCGACTGGTGGATAGTGCACGAACTGACATTCAACTATGAGCCAAACCATCCCAAGAGTTGCTACATGCACAAAAAGGGCGACGGTAAGCTTTATGCTGGACCAGTGTGGGACTTTGACTGGGGTACATTCCAAAAAGGTGTGGAGTATATGATCGTAAATGAAACGCTGTGGTACGGCTACCTATTCCAATACCCGGAATTCAAAACAGCCGTAAAGCAAAGATGGTCTGAGATAAAAGACACAGTGGAAGACGTTCAGCAGTACATCGCAGATCTGACACCATACCTCGAGGAGTCAAACGCTGCAAACATCAAGCTATGGCCACTCACCAACCAACACACCAACGGTGATGAAAGCCTGTCATATTCAAAGGCTACCGAAAAACTCCTCATAGCCTACCAGAACCGACTCAACGGCGTCAATTCTTTCATCAACTCTCTATAAACCCAACAGTGGCTCACGACAGTTAATCAATTGACTATCAAGAAGATAAACGATTAAGGGTCGGAAAATTTTCCGACCCTTAATCAGCTAAAATACTGTCTGCCAACTATTTATCTGACGCACAAAGAAGACATGCTAGTTATCTTTAGGTAGAACGAAGGCAAAAGTGACCTGAAAGGCACGGGAGCCGTCAGTGTTGAAATATTCTTCTAGAGAGATACGGTAAATTTGTTTGATTTCAAAACCGGCACGAAGGGCAAATGATGCTATCGGGCTGCGATCATGCCTATAGATGCCCTGAGCATATTCTATAGAG
>JAZOPY010000007.1:0-21674 GCA_045655825.1 Candidatus Cryptobacteroides sp.
ATGTTATGTTTCCAAGGTCTAAGAAACTCTCGCGATTGATATCCAGATTATCACCTTCCATGACCATCACACGTTCCCCATCCTTGCACAGGTAGAACTTATAGCCATCCTGGAAGTCAGGATGTGGATACGGGAAATATATCTTATTGGCGGTTACTCCGTCTGAAACTACAGGACCAGACAATGATGTCTTCTTGCCTTCCTGGTTCATACCTGGAACATTAAACTTATCGCCGATACGACAGGTCACCTTATCGTAACCCACGGTTTCTCCATAATTTCCGAGAAGTTCGTATGAGTCGAAATCACCTTCGACAGTAAATACAAGACCACCTACAATATACTTGAAAGAGATTGTATCCTTTGCGACATCATAACCTGACAATAACAGATTGTTGGTCTGGACGAACGTATTCATATCCTCGCACTGACCCTCGTTCTTTACCAGGTCTGCAGGATATGCAGCAAAATACTTCGCTTTTCCGACCTTCGGCTTGAAAGCCTTGAGTTCAGAGAGGTCTACTGTGAAAAGAGAATCATTGATGATGTCTTCCGCTGTCAAGGTCACGATCTTCTGGTTGTCCGTGCTTCCGCCGTGGAAGAGAATCTTATCACCTGGGACCCATGCAGCCTTTCCATTTTCGATGATAGGAAGATGGCAAACGTATGTCTTTCCATCACCGGAAGGGCCCGGCTGCGGCTCTGGGTTGACCGGCCTCTCGCATGAAGCGATCAGGGCACTTAAAATCGCAATAAAGAAAATTCTTTTCATATAGTTTAGTTTTATAAATTTCTCGTCTCCCGTTGGTCGCTCGAAATGACAGTCTTAAGTTCTTTTTGTCATTTCGACCGAGCGAAGCGAGTGGAGAAATCTGTTATAGTTTAAGTGTTATCAATTTGTTATATCCTGTCTTCTCATCCCACATGTATTCGGCATTGGCCAGACGGATCGAGAAGAGAGGGTTGTCTCTAAGCGCAGGTTCAGGGTCAGGCAGGTTCAGATACAGGGCGCAGTCCCCTGACGCATCCTCCGGAATCCTTATCGTCCTGTCTATCGTTATCTGCTGACCGGCAAACCAGTAGCGTGGGTCAATATCATCCATCGGACAGACCATCTTCTTTCCGTTTCCATCCACAAAGACCAGCTCCACGTCACGTGGATTCATAGGAGCCGCAAAACCCACATTCCTTATCTTCATAACGACTCTAAAGTCCTTTCCCGGCTTGGCATCAGGAGTATGATGCAGATCGGTCAGCACAAGTCTGTATCCAAGACGCTTTTCTATCTCATCGTAACACCCCTCGTCCTTCCATCTGTCAGATATGTTTGACGGACCGCTCGTATAGGTCCAATGATAGGACTCACAGTCCTCAAGGGTCCTCTTGCAAGTACAGTGATATGACATCTGGCATGTCTCACCTCCCATCAACAGGTATCTTGACTCGTTCTTCCAGAACTGACGTTCAGCAGTACTGGTAAAGGTTCCCATATCTGAGACATCTGCACCGAAACAGTCATTATGAGCGCATATCCTTGAGAGGTCAGACTCATTGTAAGCCGTCTCTATCGTCACAGAGTCCGCATAACTGTCAAGGAACATGTTCATCTTATATCGTCCAGTACGAACAGCAACCGTGCGGTTCTTCGGAAGAGCATCAAGAAGGGCCAGCATCACGTCCCGCCTTGTCCTGTAGTCCTCCTTGGTCTTCGGACTCGGATCGAATCCGTCTGTATATGCCCACTCTCCCCAGACTCCTATGAAGCCCGCCTGAAGACACAGAATCACGTCACTGTTCTGCTGGAGCACCGGCTTGAGCTGCTCGATGTGCCTGTGCACCCACTCAGGTTGCGCATCCCATGGATGTCCGGTCTCGTACATGTCTGTCTTGTAGGCGAATCGGAGAACACATTTCACTCCTCCTTCGCGCAGGACACTCATGTTCTTTGAAATCAGATCAAGGAACTCTGGAGCTATGTCCGACTCCATGTAGTCAGTCAGGTAGTAACCCGTATACAGGACTGTCCTGTTCTTAAGCCTCTGAACGGTCAGAAACTGCTTGGTAAGAGGCGCATCCGAAGCCGAATGCCAGTTCCTGCCGTCATCAAAGCCTCGCTCCGGGTTCGGGAAGACCTTCTTCGATTCCTTGAAGGTCTCATGGACCAGTCCCGGGTATTCCGCATTCATATCCTCCATCCCCTCCGGAACACATCCGAAGAGCACAGCCAGAAGGCAAAGGGATATGAAAAGTATTTTATTCATCTGTCTTTGCAGATTGCCACGTCGCTTCCGCTCCTCGCAATGACGTGTAGGGCATCGTGCGTCTCGCAATGAAGCAAACATGACAGCATACGTCATTGCGAGCGAAGCGTGGCAATCCTTATAATTTAAATTCCGCAATCTTGTTGTAACCGGTCTTCTCATTCCACACATCCGAATTAGCAAGGCGGATTGAGAAGAGAGGGTTATCGTGGAGAGTCGGCTTAGGATCCGGAAGGTTCAGGTAAAGCGTGCAGCTTCCTGATGCATCCTTCGGAAGAGTGATAACCTTGTCTACAGTCACATACTCCCCAGCGAACCAATAACGCGGATCCACATCCTTCATCTCGAACACGGTCTTTTTACCATTTCCGTCGACAAGTATAAGTTCAACGGCACGAGGATTGGCAGGAGCCGCAAATCCTTCATTCTGGACCTCAAACTTCACTCTGAAAGGTTCTCCAGCCTTCGGATTCTGAGGATAATAAACATGATTGAGGGAAAGTCTATATCCAAGACGTCTCTTTACCTCATCCATACATCCCTCTGAAGCCCAGCGATTGAGAACATCGGCATTATATCCGCTGTTCATATAGGTCCAGTGGAAGTCCTCACAATCCTTGATGGACTGCTTGCACTTGCAGTAGTCTGAAAGGCCGCAGGTCTCACCTCCCATGAGGGTATATCTTGTCTCCTTTCTCCAATATTCGCGAGTCTCGCTTCCTATGAATGTGCCGTAGTCGTCAGCAGAAGCACCGAAGCAGTCATTGAATGCGCTGATACGAGCCTTCGCCGATCCGTCATAAGCTGTCGCGAGAGTAAGTGTATCCTTATAGCTTTCAGCATACATATTTCTCTTGAACATAGGAGTTCTGAGAGCCACCTGACGGTCAGCAGGGATAGCGTCAAGCATCGCGTCGATCACCTCCTTGCGGAGCTTATGCTCCTCCGGAGTCTGTGGATCGAAGACGAAGTTATCTGTGTAGTATCCCTCACCCCATACGCCGATAAATCCCGACTGGAATACGAGGATCACGTCACTGTACTCCTGGAGGATAGGCTTGAGCTGCTCGATATGGCGTGCCACCCACTTTGGCTCGGCATCGTATGGATGCTTGCTCTGGCTGTTGGTGTATGCAAAACGAAGGATACACTTTGCACCGGCCTCACGAAGAGCCTGCATGTTCTTTCTGACAAGGTTGAGGAACTTGTCAGAAATGTCTGACTTCACGAACTCTGTAAGGTAGTGGCCTGTGTAGAACAGAGTGATGTTGCTCTCTACGCGTGCTGCCTGAAGGGCAGAAACTGAAAGCGGAGAAGCTGAAGAGCTGAGGAAATCATAGTGTTTGTAAAATCCTCGCTCTGGGTTAGCGAATATTTCGTTGGTATGAACCATCGTACGACTAATCAACTGATCGTCCGGAACAATCGCCTCCGGAGGTGTTGTATTTACATCGTTCTCCGGTTTGGCCTCTGGGCCACAAGCAGCAAAAGCTAGCGCTACGCTAGCTATTGCAATGTATTTGAAATACTTCATGTATTATTAGAGTGTGAAAGTTGCAACTTTGTTGTAACCTGTAGCCTCGTCCCAAATCTCGTCGTTTGCAAGACGGATAGAGAACATAGGGTTGTCGTGGAGGGTAGGCTTAGGGTCAGGAAGGTTGAGGTAGAGAGTACACTCGCCTGTCGCGTCAGCAGGGATCTTGATGATTCTGTCAAGGGTCACAGTCTCGCCTGCAAACCAGTAGCGCGGATCCACATCCTTCTGCTCATAAACGGTCTTCTTGCCGTTGCCGTCAACAAGCACGAGTTCTACACCACGTGGGTTGATAGGAGCCGAGAAGCCAGAGTTCTTGACTTTGAGTACAACTCTGAAGTCCTGACCGGCTGCAGCGTTACCTGTATAGACGTCTGTAAGAGAAAGTCTGTAGCCAAGTCTGCGCTCTATCTCATCAATACATTTATCCTTTCTCCAACGGCCGAGAACACCACCATGATACTCACTGTTAAGATAAGTCCAGTGATAATCCTCCATATCCTTGAGAGATGCCTCGCATGTGCAATATGCAGAAAGACCACATGTCTCGCCACCCATGAACACATATCTTGAGTCTGCTTTCCAGAATTCCCTGGTCTCCTGACCAGAGAAGGTTCCTGTATCATTTGAAGAAGCTCCGAAACAGTCGTTGAATGCGGAGAGTCTCGAACGATCTGTTCCATTATGTGCCGTAGATATCGTCAATGTATCCGCATAGTTCTGCGCATACATCATTCTTGCGAACATCGGTGTACGAAGAGCAATCTGACGATCATTAGGAAGAGCGGCAAGCATTGCATCCGTAACCTGCTTGCGCAGAGCATGCTTCTCCGGTGTATTAGGATTGGAAACGAAGTTCTGTGTATAATACCACTCACCCCAGACGCCTACAAAACCTGCCTGGAACACCATGATAACGTCTCCGTACTCCTGAAGAATAGGAGTGATGTTCTGGATATGACGCTGAACGATCTCCGGCTTAGGATCCCAAGGAGTCTCGCTCTCGCTGTCCGAATAAGCAAAACGAAGGATACACTTCGCACCATTCTCTCTGAGGGTCTGCATATTTGTCCTCATGAGCTCAAGGAACTCAGGAGCGATATCGCCTTCCATATAATCCTTCGGATAGTATCCCATATAGACAAGGGTCTTGTTCTGAAGTCTCTGTCTTTCAATGCTCTGAGCGACTATAGGGTAGGCGGAAGCAGACTTGAAACTCTGTACAAAATAGAAACCACGCTCAGGATTTGGAAAGGCCTCTTCTGTCTCAACGAATGTCTGATGAGAAAGACCGGCATACTCGTCTGTCTTTCCTCCATCCTTATTACAAGATACGCACAAAGCCAAAGCTGCAGCTGCAAGGATAATGGCGATTTTCTTCATCGTTTTGTGTTATTTGGTTGGTTATTTATATGGGACATCCTGCCCGGGTCAGCGGGCAGGACATCATTAAAAGTCGGTTATTACATAACTGCAGGAACCTGGAGCATTGGAACAGCGCCGTTAGCGTTGTCGTCAGCGATTGCAGTGTTAGGAAGAACACCTACAGAGTTCCATGACTGCTGGATATCAACACCGATACCGAAAGTCTCAGAAAGCTCCATACCTGGCATCATCTCCTTCATGATAGAAAGCTCGTACTTGTTGCCAGCACCAGCACCTGAAGCGATACCTGAACCCTCTGGAAGAACGTCAGCCCAAGCCCAGTCGATTGTAGCGAGGTCGCCGTCACCAGCTGGAGCTCCTGTGTCAGCATTGATCACGCTCTCATCATAAGCGAACATACCTGGGTTGTAAGAGCAGAATGTCTCAGCGATAACTGCACCCTCGAGGAGCCAATCCTGACCACCCTGACCGATCCACTGGTCATCACCACATCCCTCAGTGTTGTTGTCCTGGTTGATGTAAACGTGGAATGGTACCCAAGCGAGGTCAACGATCTCATCCTCTGAGAACTCGAAGTAGATGTGGATGTACATCTCGTCAGTGTAAACCTTAAGAGTTGTAAGAGCTGTCCACTTAGCATCTGGGTTGCAAGTAGCGGTTACAGGAGTAACAGCTGCCCAATCAGCGAACTCACCGTCGATCTGGATAGCAGACTCGAACTCGCCACAAGTACAATCGTCCATAGCCTCACCGCAATCTGGGCAAGTTGTTACACCACCACCCTGTGGCTTAGTGTCATCCTTTGTACATGATGAGAAAGACACCATAACTGCAGCAAACATAGCTGCGATAGTCATAAACTTTTTCATTGTGTTTTGAAATTAAAATGGTTAATAAAAATATGGTTGGTTTTAGTAATCTTTTACTGCTTTCCGTTACCTGCGATACCGCTTACAGAAATCTCTGCAAATGGGATGCAGTATGGGAATCTCTTGTCCATCTGAGCCTTGTCAAGCTCCTCCCATGCGTGAACACCAGCGAAGCGACGGTCGAGAACCTTACCGTTTCTGAATACGTCGATAGCGCGGTGACCCTCGAAGCAGAGCTCCATACGACGCTCGTCGAGAACTACGTCCACGATGTCATTGTAACCCTCAGCATTGCAAGCAGCCATGTCAGCCCATGTAGGGATGCCGGCACGTGTACGGATCACGTTGGTGTACTCGAGAGCCTTAGCTGTGTTGCCAGCGTGTGCGTAAGCTTCAGCTGCGTTGAGGACAACCTCAGCCCAACGGATAACTGCTGGTGATGAAAGCATAGGGTCGCCGTCCTGCCATGAGAACTTAGACATTGTATATGCAGGGAATGTCTGACGAACACCCTGTGCGATACCTACGTTGTCGCGAACATATACTCTTGTACCGCCCTCGAAACCGTCATTGTCCTGAGCGTCAGTGTACATGCCTGTGATGTAGTACTGAGTATAGCCGTTTACAACCTTTGACTTGAGAGTGTAAGTCTTGCCGTCGAAGTTAAGGCTTGCGAGGTTCTCAGGGTCTGTACCAAGTGTTACGTTGTGAACGTTTGCATTGTTACGGAAGTTGTTAGCCTCGTCAATGATAGGCCAGTGAACCATCTTCTTGCCGTCGTTTGTTGCGCCAAGAGTTCCCCAGTAAGTGAGACGCTTGTCCTCTGGGTGGCGGAAGATGAGCTCCATGAGTGGATCTGACCAGTACATCTCGCACCAACCTGTACCACCGATTGCATCGTTAGAGTAGTACATGGAAGCGAGCTGGCTCTTTGGAGAGTAGTCAGCACCCTCGTCGTCGTTATCCTTTGCGATGCACCAGAGAGTCTCCTTTGAAGTTCTTGTGTTAGGGAAGTAAGTTGTGATGTCGTCAAGCTTTGAAGCCGCGTTACCGCCGAAGAGCTCCTCTGCAAGCTGGTAGCACTTCTCATACTCACCCATGTAGAGGTAAACTCTTGTAAGGAGACCTGCAGCAGCCTCGTAGCTTGCGTAACCTGCGTTACCACGGCGTGTGCCGCCCTTCATGAGATCCATTGCCTTCTGGAGGTCAGAAACGATCTGCTCATATACCTGGCCTACTGTAGCACGTGTTGTCACAGAACAGTCAGTCGAGTTACGGAGAACTACACCTGGCATGTCCGGACGCTTCTCAGCACCATAAGTATATGGAGTTGCGAAGATGTTACAGAGGTTCAGGTGTGCAATTGCACGGATGAAGTAGTTCTCACCGAGAAGGTGGTCTGTTGCAGCATCTACACCCTCTGGCATAGAACCGATGTTAGCGTTCGCACCGTAGATAATCTTGTATGAAGCGAACCAGAAATACTGGAGGTCGAGAGTCTGCGGGTTGTCACCGTAAACATTGTTCTCATACAATGGGTCAGTAGTACGTCCTGAGAGAGTTACGTTATCACCACGAAGCTCTGTCATCAGGAAGAGAAGACGCGAGTAGGTATTACCACCGTAACCAACATAGTCAAGGTGCTGATAGAACATAGAGTAGTTACCATCAGTTGTATATACAGCGGCTCCCGGATTCTCCTTGAGCATTGCCGAAGTCATTGTGTCTGAACTGTAGAAGTCCATGTTACATGACACAAGGGCTGCAGCGGCTGCAATCATCATTAATATCTTTTTCATATCGATATAGTGTCAATCAGTTATTAGAAAGTGATCTGGATACCGCCAACTACTGTCATAGGAACAGGGTAGTTAGTGTCGTATGTACCGCTCTCAGTATCGATCTCTGGGTCCATACCTGAGAACTTAGAAACTGTAAGGAGGTTGTCGCCTGATACATAAACCTTGAGGCCCTGCATCTTAGCCTTCTTCATCCATGCCTGTGGGAAGTCATAGCTGAGGGTTACGTTCTTGAGACGGAAGTAGCTGCCGTTCTCGAGGTAACGAGTTGAAAGCATGTGAGCGTCGTTGTTACCGTTCATCTTTGGCTTAGGGTGAGTTGCGATATCACCTGGCTGCTGCCAACGTGACCAACCGAGACCGTTGTTGATAGACATCATGTTGTAGTCAGTGTAAGCACCGTCTGAGTCCATTGAAACACGAGCTGAGTTGTAGATCATGTTACCATAGATGAAGTTACCTGTAGCAGAGAGAGTGATACCCTTCCAGCTGAGCATTGTGTTGAGACCTCCCTGGAACTTAGGTGATGAAGTACCTGCGTTCTGGAATGTTGCCTCAGCGTAAGTTGTAGTGATCTCCTTTGTACCGTCCTCGAGAACCTTCTCCCATGTAGGGCTACCTGTCTCAGGGTCTACGCCTGCCCAGATAGGCATGTTCCATGTGAAGATGTCCTGACCCTCTCTTACGATCTGGTTGCCCTGACGGAACTCACCATTTGGAAGGTAAACCACCTTGTTCTTGTTGAGACCGATGTTGAAGCCGAAGTTCCAGTACCAGTCACCTCTGTCGATGATGTCAGCGTCAACTGCGAGCTCGATACCCTTGTTGTTCACTGTACCTACGTTGTCCATGAACTCGAAGAAACCTGTAGAAGGTGCGAGTGGAACTGCGAGGAGGAGGTTCTTGTTATCGATGTTGTAGAGGTCGAGAGTAACGTTGATTCTGTTGAGGAGCTCGAGATCTACACCGACGCTGGTCATGTAAGCCTCTTCCCAACCGAGGTTAGGGTTCTGCTGACGTTCAAGGATAGCGGCTGTAATGTTCTGATACTGCGAAGAAAGGCTGTAGATATCCTGCCAGAGGAAGTTCTCGATGGCATCGTTACCAGTCTTACCGTAACCTGCACGGAGTTTCAGGAGAGAAACAGTGCTCTGGTTCTGCATCCAGTCCTCCTTGTTGATGATCCAAGCCGCTGACGCACCTGGGAAGTAACCGCCACGTGCCTTAGGAGCGAAACGTGAAGTCTCGTCATAACGTACTGAAGCACTTACGATATATTTGCCCTTGTATGAGTACTGAGCCTGAGCGAGCCATGCCCATGAGCGTGAAGCGTAGTTGTAGCCACCTACTGCCTGAGCGATACCGTTGCTGAGAGAAGCCTGACCGTTAGGCATGTCTGTAGCACTTGCGTTGAAGCTGCGGCTGAAGCCCTCACCGTACTCGATACCGATGACACCGTTTACACTGTGGTCACCGAAGTCCTTGTTAGCCTTGAGGAGGTTGGTTGTACCGAAGCCCCAACCTGAACCGTAGCTGTTCTCGATCTGTCCGTTAGGAATTGAAGGGAGAGTAGTACGAGGGTCATAGTAAGCCTCGTTGAACCAGTTCGATGAGTTGAAGCGGTTTGTAGTCGAGAACATCAACCAGTCAGTGATGTTCCAGTTGAGAACGAGGTCAGCCATGATGTCCTCAGACTCGCTGATGTTGTAGTTGTAAACCTCGTTGTGGAGGAAGTTGTACTTGTCGTGTGAGTACCATGTCTGGTCCTTGCGACCGTCACCACGTTCTGCGCTGCCGATGTGGAGGATCTCGTTTGTACGGTTTCCTTCTGCATCGTATACATATGGATCATCCCATGGAAGTGCACGGTAAGCACACTCGAGAGTTACATATGAAGAAGTATACTGGCTCTTTGCGCGGTCATAGTTCACGCGGAGTGCCATGTTCACGTTCTTTCCGAGAGGAGCAGAGAGGTTTACACGTGCTGAGCTTCTCTTGTGGTTTGTGTTGATGAGTGTACCTGCCTCGTCATAGTGGCTGGCAGAAGCGAAGTAGTTTACGCGACCTGCCTTACCTGCTGCAGAAACGTAGTAGTCCTGAACAACACCAAGGTTGAAGGCTGCATCCATCCAGTCAAAGTCCTGCTCGAGGAGAGTCTTAGGACGCTGGATACCGAAGAGAGTCTTTGAGTAGATCTGCTTCTGGAGGTCATAGAGCTCCTGAGAGTTCATTGGAGAGAAACGACCTGTGAGGGCCTTCTTGATACCGGCTGTACCCTTTACAGTCACTGTAGCCTTGTCAGTCTTTGCAGACTTAGTAGTAACGACGATGACACCACCTGACGCAGCAGCACCGTAAAGAGCTGTTGCAGACGCATCCTTTAGGACTGTGAGTGTCTCAACATCGTTAGGGTTGAATGAACCACCTGCAACACCGTCCACAACATAGAGAGGACCTGAGTTTGCTGTGATTGAACCTGTACCACGGATACGGATCTTCGCACCATCACCAGGCTGACCTGAAGCGTTGGTTACGAGGACACCGGCTGCCTTACCCTGGAGCATGTTTCCGAGGTCTGGAGATGTTACGTCCTTGAGTTTCTCGGCGCTGAGAGAAACAACTGAGCTTGAGAGCTCGTTCTTCTTCTGGCTTGTGTAACCGAGGACAACGACTTCTTCGAGCTGCTCTGAGTCAACAGTCATCTTGACGTTGATCACTGAACGGCCGTTTACAGTCTCCACTACATCGAGGTATCCGAGAGTGTTGAATGTAAGCGTTGCGTTGTCTGAAGCTGAAACCGCATATGAACCGTTTGCGTCAGTCACGACTCCACCACCGGTAGAAACCATAACGGCAACGCCAACGAGCGGCTGACCATTGTCTGCGTCAACAACAACACCTGTTACGTTGTGCTGCTGAGCGAACACAGAGACTGAAAGCAACATACAAACTGCTGCCATCAATCCTTTGAGGTTAAAGTTTGCTTTCATTGTTATTAAAATTAAGGTATAGTATTGATTCTATGATTTCTTAAAGAAGATCATTCACGCCAACAAGGTTGAATGCAACGAAGTACTTGTCCATATCGCGCTCGATGCGGCCAAGAACCACTTCCTCTGCATCAACGCCAAGGCGCTGGAGGTTTCCGTAAAGCTGTGTTCTTGCAGCTACAGCCTCAGGATGCTGCCAGATGTAGCGGCAGCCTGTGCCTACGAGCCACTCGCGACGCTCTGCTGTGAGCTCTGGGAAGTCCTTTCCTGCCTCGTCCTCATGGAGCCATTTGATCCAGCGGCCGCTCTCGTAAACGAGTCTCTCGAGAGTCGCTGCCATGTTCGAAAGAACCGCAACCTTGCCCTCAGCCTCAAATCTGCGCTCAAGCGCGTCAAGCTCCTTGAGAGCCTCGTACTCGCTGATTGTGAACTCAGGACCTACGTTGGCCGCACCCATTCCGCTGAGCGGATACTCCTCCGGATTGCTTACGCCGTCTGTGTAGTGTCCCTTGATCCAGCTGCCGTGAGGGCGAACCTTTGATGTGAGGTTTCTTGCAACTTCAGGATCGAAGATTGCTGTGTCGAGGTCTGTACCGACCTTTCCTACGATGAAGCAAGGCCATACATGAGCGAGACCTACCTCAGCAAGACCGCTCTTGAGCTCTGTGAGGAATGTGTCGAATGTAGTCTCGTCTGCAAGACCGCCGTGTACTTCCTCAGTTCCTACCTCGTAAGAGATCTCAGGAAGGTTGTTTGCCACGCGGAAGTCCTCAACGTGCTTGATGAGCTCCACTGTACGACGTACCACGACGTGAATGTCGATCACATCACCCTTCGCTACGTTGATGTCGACTGTTGGGTCTACGTGGATGAGGTCATAACCTGCAAGAACCGCGTCCTCGAAAGATTTCTTAACGCCGTTCATCGCGTCTTCGGTAGACCACTTCTCCACACGCTGCTTGTCCTTGAGCCAAGGTCCGCCGTGGTCGATTGCCACGATGCTGCAGCCTGTGTAGTTCACTCTGTCAGCCTCGAACTGAAGCATCTTTGTGAACTGAGACTGAACCATTCCTGTGTATCCGCCGTCACCATCAATCTGGTTGAGGGTAGCAGCGAAATAAATCGGTGCATTGTTGCGCTTTGCAGCACGGAAAGATGCACGGATCACAGAAAGAGAGTTAGGGCATACCGCGAAGATTGTGCGCGCTACGCCAGTCTCCTGTCTGAGGGCTTCAAGCCTGTTCAGAAGTTTCTCTGTCTTTGCCATATCGTTATTCATAAATGATTACACCTTCAACGACTCTTGAGATGTTTCCTGAAACTGACGGATTGTCCGGGCTTCTCTTCAGGTGGAGAGCCTTGTAGAATCCGAGAAGCTGGGCTACGATCACGTATGATACGCTCTTGTAACATCTCTTTACCTCTGCAGGTGCTCCGATCACGACATTGAGATCGAAATAGTCAGCCTCGATAGCTGGAACTGACTGTGATACTGCAACAAACGCTGTGATATTGTTGTTCGCCTTGATCTGGCGGATGAGGTCATATTCGTAACGCTGCGTATCAGGCTCCTCTGAAAGGAGGTACACGAGGATTGAATCCGGGCTGATCACTGCCTTAGGACCGTGACGGAATCCAAGGAATGAATCGAACGCGCACATTACTGTACCGTCTGTGAGCTCCTGAAGCTTGAGTCTTGACTCCTCAGCAACGCCCATGAGTTCGCCGCTTCCGAGGAATACCGCTCTTGTGAAGTCTCTGTCTGCGATGCCCTTGATCGCGTCTGTATATTTCTCCAATGCCGACTGTGCTGCAGCTGCGACTGCGTCGATCTGCGCCTTGTCAGCTTCGATGCTGTCGATGTTAGCGATCATAGCACATGCCATGTACATTGAAGAGTAGCTGCTTGTCATTGCAAGCGAAAGGTCGTTTGTCTTTGCAGGGAGAAGGACAAGAAGAATGTTGTCGCTTCCGTCTGCCATCTTTGCCATCTCACCGTTTGCGTTGCATGTGATGAAGACATGAGCAGCTTCACCTGCCACCTTGTTCACGAGATTGATTGCACCTACGCTCTCAGGAGAGTTTCCTGAACGTGCAAAAGAGATGAGGAGGACCTTGCTGTCCTTGTTGAAAAGCTGACCTGCCTCTGTGATGATGTCTGTAGTCGCTACAGCCTTGCCACCTTTGAGGAGAGTTCCTGCGAGAGTCCACTGAAGAGCATCTCCGATATATGCCGAAGTGCCGGCACCGGTAAGGATGATCTCGTAACCCTGAGCGACATACTTCTTCACGAAAGAAGCGATCTGCTCACGCATATTATATATAATATTATAGGTCTCCTGCCACATCTGCGGCTGCTGTAGAATCTCGTTCCAGGTGTGATACTTTGTGTACATGATATTCGGTTATTTATTAGCGCTAATAAACATTATAGCCCACAAATATATTATTTCCTAACTAATATTTCGATATTCCTTTCGGAATTTTGAATGAATCTTTAGTGTGATTCTGAAACGATTTTATGTTAAATCGCTATATATCAGAACATTACACCCTCTTTTATGACCCATAAAATAATGTTTCATAATGTTTCGAAAGTCCCCTTCAAAACGAAACACTACCGTTTCGAAACTACTGAATTACTGTGCTGCTGGCAGTCTGAAGACTCCTGTTTCGTATTCTTCGAAACCTTCGGAAACATAAAGACGCCTTGCAGAAACCCGTGACGGGTTGGATGTGAGGTAGAGGGTCGGAGAAGCATCTGTCTCCCTGACATGTGCCACTGCCGCCTGCACAAGTGCACGGCCGACACCCTGGCCGCGGTATGCCGGATCCACGATCACGTCTTCGATCCACCATTTGCTGCGTGACAAGGTCGGACAACAGGCAAGGGTCAGCATGCCGGCTATCGTGCCGTTTTCATCTTCAGCAATAAAGAGGTTGAACGAATCTGATGCCGCAAGAGACTGCAGCCTGTTGAAATCAAGCGCAGGCGCACCTGCATCAAGCATATGCAGAAGAGCGCCCACGCGTGCGAATTTCCCCTCTGAGAGGGTACGGAGTATATATACTTTCATTACTGTCTTGTGAAAATTGGGAGACGGCTGAGCGGAACCTCGAGAGTGTAGGTCTTTCCGCCTTTGTATTTCTTTCCGTTCTCGTCGATCCATCTGCCTTTCGGAAGCTTCACTGTGCGTGATGTGCCTGCGTCCATTACCGGTGCCACAAGATACTTGTCACCGAGCATGTACTGGTCATTGCACTCCTCGAATCCCTGTCCTGGGAACATGTAGTCCATGGCGCGGACGATAGGCTCGCCGGTCTGAGCCGAGTGGCGCGCCTGCTCGAGAATGTAATCCCCCATCTGCTCGTGAAGGAGGGCGTACTTTCTGCAGATCTCGAGATTCTCCTTGCTGAGGATTCTCCAAGGAGCCACCGAGAACTGCATCATAGGCATCATTGAGTGGATCTGACATGAGCGCACGATAAGACTCTGATCGAACTTGTCCTCGTCAATATTGAGGAAGCTGCCGAACTGACCGCCGCCAATCATATCCGGGCATGTATATGCGTGTCCGAGAAGACCTGCGGAGATCATCGAAGGAACAAGTCTTGCCACGCCGTCCCATGAGTATTCCTTGTCGCCAAGACGCTGAACCAGAGCCTGTCCGCCCATCTTCCAGCACGCACGGAACTCGTTGTAAGGGAAAAGGAGTCCGAGCTTAGCCCAAAGTTCTGTCTGCTCTGTATCGAATGACTTTCCGTCGAATGGCTTGATATCCTTTGCCTGGTATCTTTCAGGGTCACCGGCGTCGAACTTGAATCCGTCAATGCCGTATTTCTCCTGCATGTCCGCCAATGTCTGTCTGAAATATTCGAATGCCTCAGGATTGCTCAGGTCGTAGCATGCGCTGAATCCGTTCCACCAGTCGAGGACAGCAGGACGCGAGCCATCCTTGTCCATGACGAGGTAACCCTTCTCGCGGAGCCAGCGGAACTCCTGGCTGTCAGGAGAAACGAACGGACATACCCAGAACATGACCTTGAAGCCAAGAGCGTGAAGCTCATCGATCATACCCTTGGGATCAGGGAAACGGTCCGGACGGAACTCAAAGTTTCCATAATATTTCTGCCAGTTGTCGTCGATCATGAGGATTCCGGTAGGGAAACCGTTGTCCACGATGCTGTGGGCATACTTAAGGATGTCAGCCTGGTTCTGGTTATATACCAGCTCAATCCATGTGTTGTACTGCGGAACACTGAAGAAAAGCTCAGGCGGGATGGTGCCTGATGCTGGGAAATGAGCCTTTGATGCTGCAAGAAAGGCCTCACGAAGATTGGTTCCGGCCTTCACGCATTCGATTGAACCTCTGGCAGCCTCAAGCGTGATGATTCCGTCCTTGATATCTGCCTTGAAAGGGCTGTCACTCCAGATGTAGCGGCCCTTGTCTGAGACAAGGAGAGGAGTCGTCTGGTTGTTGAAGTTCTGGGTCTGATGATTGAAACGCACAACTGTCTCGCTGTCGAAAGGCATGATGTTGCCCAGGTCTGTCACCGAGCCCCACCATTTCTCGTTTTCAAGCATCTTTATTTCCTTTTTGTCCTGCGCGCCGGCAGTAAGGATTGCTGCCAGCATCATAACCGCGCCGGTCAATAAAAGTTTTTTCATAGGATTATTGCGTTATTAATTAAAAATTTAAGCTGGATCCGGTTTGACGGTGATGACCTCGACATTCATGGCCTTGAGCTGAGAGCGCATGGACCTGTCCATACCCTCATCTGTGACCACAGTATCTATATTGTCGAGAGTCGTGATGAAAGCCAGGGCACGTTTGTTCACCTTGCTGGAATCGAAGACGGTGATCACCTTTCTGGAGCGCTGGATCATGATCTGATTGATGTTGGCCTCCTCTATGCTCGGGGTTGAAAGGCCGTTCTCTATATTGAACGAATCCACTCCGAGGAAAAGCTTGTCGCAGTAGAACATCTTAAGGTTCAATTCTGCCAACGCACCTACCACCGACTCGCTTGAATTTCTAATGTTTCCTCCAAGGAGGATGACATTGAACCTTTTATACGAAAGGACCTCCTGTGCAACATTCAGCGCATTGGTTATGATAGTGAGATTCTTGAACTTATGGAGATTGCTCGCCACCTGCAGTGCTGTCGTTCCAGAGTCGATGATGATGGTATCTCCATCTTCTATCAACTCGGCCGCAGCACGTCCTATGGCCTGCTTTTCCCTGTAGTGAGCAAGACGCTTGAAACGGATGCTCATATCCTCTTCGGCATTACCGGCATCATTGGTTATGGCACCGCCTCTTGTACGCACAAGGAGATTTCTCTCCTTGAGCAGATTCAGGTCTTTTCTGATGGTGACTTCAGAGACACCGAAACGTTTGCTCAGCTCTCCTACTGAAACATTGGAGTTTTCTTTAAGAAGCTGAAGTATCGAACTACGTCGTCCTCTGGACGATACAACATTTCCCTGCATAATTACGGTCATTGGTTTTAGTCGGACAAAGGTATGCTTTTATGTTTTGATTTCAAAACACTTCGAAACATATTTTAAACAAAGTGAAACCCGACGTAAATAGCTATGCATCAGCAGAATACAACACTTTCTCCTTTACAAGACCACTTCCCTAAGAAAATCTTTTTCAAAAGAAACGAAAGATTCAGAAATATAAAATTATATTTGCGTGATAACTTAACACTGATTATGGCCAATAAGAAATTCGACATCGCCGCTATCGGCGAACTCAACGTAGACATCATCCTTAACGGAATCGAGTCAGAGCCGGAGATCGGCAAGGAAAAATTCGCTTCTGACATGATCGTGACACTGGGTTCAAGCACTGCCATCTTTGCAGCAAACGCAGCTTCCCTCGGAAGCAAGGTATGTTTTGTAGGAATGGTAGGAAACGACATGTTCGGAAACCTCGTATCAGAGTCACTCCAGGCAAAGGGAGTGGACACATCATACCTGATCCGCAGCAACGAAGTAGCTACAGGCGCAACAATCTGCATGAGCTACGGCGAGGACAGAGCGAACCTCACATATCAGGGAGCAATGGACGTGATGGGATATGACGACATGGACCTCAGCGTCTTCGAAAACACCAAGCACATCCACCTTTCATCACTCTTCATGCAGACCGCCCTCCTCAGGGACATCGACAAGGTGCTCGCCAAGGCAGAGGAGAATGGCGTGACTGTATCCCTCGACACCCAGTGGGATCCTATCGAGAAATGGGCGATGGACTGGAAGAAGGTCCTCCCTCATGTGACCGTATTCCTTCCGAACGAGAAAGAACTCATGGCCCTCACAGGCACATCTGACGTTGAAGAAGCTATCGCAGCAGTACAGCCTTACCTCGGCAACGCCATGGTGGTGAAGATGGGATCGAAGGGATCTCTCCTCATCAAGAAGGACGGCACACGCAGCTTCCTCGCATCATTCCTCAACAAAGAGGTTGTGGACGCAATCGGAGCAGGTGACAGCTTCAACTCTGGATTCATCAGCGCATTCGTGGCAGGCAACGCTCTCGAGGACTGCCAGCGCAACGGCAATCTTACAGGTGCCATCAATACGACTGCAGCAGGCGGTACAGGCGCATTCGTATCACGCGAAGCTGCTGAAAAGGTCGCTAAAGAGAAATTTAACGTAGAATTACTATAAGCTATGAAAAAGCTATTCATTTTTGCATCTGCAGCAATCCTTGCCTGCGCATGCGGCAGCAACGATGACACCGTCATCACCAGCGGAGACCTGACTCTGAGCATCGACAAGAACATGCACTACAAGGTAGAGTCAAGCGCAGAGGGAGCAAAGGCATATTTCGCCGATTACACTGCAGCGGACCAGATCATCGCCGATGAGGCAACAATCGATTCCTGGACTCTCCGCGAGGTAAAGGAGGAGTCATGCGAAGGCGGCAAGACCTACACCATCTACGGTGACTGGAAGGAGAACGGATATGATATCGAGAAGATCCTTACCGTAAAGGTTCTTGACGACTTCAAGAACATGGTTCTCGTAAGCAGCGAGTATGTAAACCACTCTGACAAGATTCTTTCCGTAAAGGCCCTTGAGTCAAACAAGCTCAAGGTCGAGTCTGACGAGACAATCTGGTCATTCCAGCCTACTTCTTCTTCAAGACGCGACGACTGGATCCTTCCAGTAGAGGACGGCTTCTACCAGAAGAACTACCTCGGAATGAACAACACCGACTACGGCGGAGGTATCCCTATGGTGACACTCTGGAGACGCGACGCAAACATCTCCACAGGTCTTGTGGAGCCGGAACTCAAGCTGGTTTCGATGCCGGTAAAGAAGGTTCGTTACGACGGCTACGCGACAATGTCACTCCTTCAGGAGTACGAGGAACCGGTTCTCATGGAGAAGGGCGACACCCTCAGCACATGGAGACAGTTCATCTCTGTAGGAAAGGGTGACTTCTTCGCTCCTCTCCGTCAGTTCTCTGAGTACATGGAGGCACATGAGGGTTATGTACCTCAGGTGTCTGAGCCAGAGGCTTTCGAGGCTGTATGGTGCGCATGGGGATATGAGAGGACATTCACAGTGGACGAGGTCCTCGGTACTCTCCCTAAGGTGAAGGAACTCGGATTCAAGTGGGTAGACGTGGACGACGGCTTCCAGATCGCCGAGGGTGACTGGGAGACAAACAACCGCTTCAACGGTACAAGAGACATGCGCCGCATCACTGACGCCATCCACTCATACGGACTCAAGGCAAAGCTCTGGTGGGCACCGCTTGCAGCTGACCCTGACACAAAGGTTCTTCGCGAGCATCCTGAGATGCTTCTCCAGGACCACCAGGGAGCGCCTGAATACATCACATGGTGGGACAGCTGGTATCTTTCACCGGTGAACCCTGCGACTATGGAATACACACTCGACCTTGTGGACAGATTCATCGACGAGTGGGGCTTCGACGGCCTCAAGCTCGACGGACAGCACCTGAACTGCTGCCTTCCTGACCACAACCACCACAGCCACCTCGAATATCCTGAGGAGGCAGTCGAGAAGCTTCCTGAGTTCTTCCAGGGCATCTTCGACCGCGCACGCGAGATCAAGCCTTATTCTGTGGTGCAGATCTGCCCTTGCGGTTGTGCAATGAACTTCTTCCTCACTCCTCACATGAACCAGGCTGTGGCTTCTGACCCTACATCAAGCGCGCAGATCCGTATGAAGAGAAAGGTTTACGGCGCAATGTGTCCTGACATGGCATACTATGCAGACCATATCGAGCTCAGCGACAACGAGAATGACTACGGAACACAGATCGGTATCGGTGGTGTGATCGGTTCGAAGTTCACATGGCCTAAGCCAAACCCTAACGTAAGAGGCGACGGTTACCTCCTCACTCCTGAGAAGGAAGCCCTTCTTAAGAAATGGGTAGGCATCTACAACGACAAGAAGCTCTCTACCGGAGAGTACATGAACCTCTACGACATCCGTTTCGATGTTCCTGAGACTCACGTCATCAGCAAGGACGGCGCGATGTATTATGCTTTCTATGCCGAGGAGTGGAACGGCGAGAAGATCGAGCTCCGCGGCCTTGAGGCTGACAAGACATACACCGTGACCGAGTACACCGCTGACGAGGTCAAGTCATACACTGTAGAGGGTTCAAACCCATATATCACTCCTACATTCCAGAGAGACTACCTCATCGAGGTCAAGCCTGCAAATTAATTAATACTAAAATAATATGAAGAAGATTTTTATTTCAATTCTTGCCGCAGCAGCAGCTTTCACAGCCTGCAACACTGCAGTTGAGCCTGACTACGGCTATGAGATCAAGGACGGCGTTGCTGTCTACAACACACCTGAGCGTCCGGCTGACCAGGTTTCAATGATCGGTTTCGCTGCTGATCCTATCGAGAAGGTAAGAGTAGGTTTCATCGGTCTTGGTGACAGAGGAGACGGAGCTATCCAGCGTTATGTTTACATTGACGGAGCTGAGATCGTTGCTCTCTGCGACATCGAGGAGGACAGAGTAAAGAAGGCTCAGGGATATCTTGCTGAGCACGGAAGACCTGCCGCTGCCGAGTATTTCGGAAGCGAGGATGCTTGGAAGGAAATGTGTCAGAGAGAGGATCTCGACCTCATCTACATCGTGACTGACTGGGCAATGCACACTCCAATGGCAGTTTACGCTATGGAGCAGGGCAAGCACGTTGCCATCGAGGTTCCTGCTGCTACAAGCATCGAGGAGTGCTGGCAGCTCGTAAACACAGCAGAGAAGACTCAGCGTCACTGCATGATGCTCGAGAACTGCGTATATGACTTCTTCGAGCTCACAACTCTCAACATGGCTCAGCAGGGTCTCTTCGGCGAGATCATCCACGCTGAGGGTGCTTACATCCACAACCTCGATCCATACTGGAAGAACTACTACAGAGGCTGGAGATATGAATTCAACAAGAAGAACCGCGGTGACGTTTACCCAACTCACGGCCTCGGCCCGGCTTGCCAGGTTCTCAACATCCACAGAGGTGACAAGATGAACACCCTTATCTCTATGGACACAAAGGCATTCAACGGTCTTAACGTTGCCGAGCAGTTCGGTGAGAAGGAGTATGCAAACGGTGACCACACAATCACTCTCATCCAGACAGAGAAGGGCAAGATCATCGAGATCCAGCACAATGTCGTGACTCCACGTCCTTACAATCGTATGTATCAGGTTGAGGGTACTGAAGGATTTGCAAACAAGTATCCTAACGAGGGTTATTCAATCCGCACTGAGGGCCGCAACTTCGACGAGCGCAAGGCTGTAGACGATCTTACAGGTTCTGCAAGCGACGGTGAGGCTTATCTCAGCGACGAGGTTCGCGACGCTCTCATGGAGCAGTACAAGCACCCTATCGCACGCGACATCGAGGAGATGGCAAAGAAGGTCGGCGGACACGGTGGAATGGACTTCATCATGGACTACCGTCTCATCTACTGTCTCAACAACGGTCTCCCGCTCGACCAGGACGTTTACGATGCTGCCGAGTGGTCATGCCTTGGAGAGCTTACAAGAGTTACTATCGAGAACGGTAACATTCCTGTCGTGATGCCAGACTTCACCCGCGGTGACTGGAACAAGCTCGACGGATACAAACATGCAATTGCAGAATAATTATGATGGAAAAACTTTTAAAGATTGCCGGCCAGTTTGATCTGGCTGGCAATATTGCCGAAATCAAGCCACTTGGCGAGGGTTTCATCAACGATACATTCGTGATCAAGACTGAGGGCGAGGCTCCAAACTACATCCTTCAGCGCAAGAACCACATCATCTTCCCTGACGTTCCAGGCATGATGGAGAACATCAAGGCAGTGACTGAACACATCAAGGCCAAGGTAGCTGACCCGCTCCGCGAGACTCTTACAGTCATCCCTGCAAAGGACGGAAAGCTCTATGTCGAGGAAGACGGAAACTTCTGGGCAGTATGCCTCTTCATTCCGGACACAACTTCACCGGTACGTGCAGACACTCCTGAACTTGCATACCAGGGCGGTCTTGGTACAGGTCGTTTCCAGGCTCTTCTTGCTGACTTCACTCAGCCTCTCAACGAGACAATCAAGGGTTTCCACAACATCCGCTGGCGCTTCCAGCAGTGGGATGAGACAATCGCTGCAGACCCGGTAGGACGCGTAGCTGAACTCCAGGAGGAGATTTCATGGATCGAGGCACGCAGAAAGGAAATGCTTGACTTCTGGTCACTCGTAGAGGACGGAACCATTCCTATGCACGTGACTCACAACGACACCAAGATCAGCAACATCCTCTTCAACAAGGCTGACGGCAGCATGC
>JAZOPY010000008.1:0-31282 GCA_045655825.1 Candidatus Cryptobacteroides sp.
TCACTTTTTGCTTAAAATCTGTCACAGCTCTCAGCAGAGCGGTCTTTATGGTAAATCGGAATCAAAGTACTTGTTACGTCATGCCCGATCTCCTCCATATCCTTGATTATGTTTTAGATCCCCGATCAAGTCGGGGATGACGTGAGGTTAAGTCGGGGATGACGGCCAATTCTGATTGATCGGTATAAAGATATCCAGGATTAGCTGGAATTGAAAGTTGGTAAAGTAAGGCGAGATTGTGTGCCCGTAGGGACAAAGAAACGATGGTGACTGAAATTTAAAGTTCAGTCACCATCATTTTATCAAATATTCATGAGATTAAGAAATTCTGAGCTTGCATTTCTCAAGATCCTGAGAAACATTGATCATGAAGTCTCCCATCTTCTCAAGTTCATTCACTATATCAAGATAGTAAACGCTTGTCTGGTAGTTCTTTCTTTCATGTTCGATGCTCTCGATCTCCTCGTCGCGAAGGTCGTTGCGGAGGTTGTTGATGCGCTCCTCGGCTGCGTATGCATTGGATACGGTCTCAAGGGTTCCGATTTCGGCTTTGCTGAGGTTTTCAATCATTGCTTCATATGCGTGATCGACGGCGTCAATGAGCTTGTTGAGCTTCTTGATGGTATCTGCATCAAACTCCTTCTTGTGGATGTTCCTGCGCGAGAGGATACGGCTTATTGACTCTCCTGAGTCACCAAGGGATTCGAGTTCACCAATGATCTTGTACATTGCCTTGATCTGAATCGATGTGTTCTCGCTGATCTCCTGAGCTGACACTTCATTAAGGAATGTTGCGATTTCGTACTCGATCCGGTCTGAGATCTCCTCGTATTTCACAAGCTTGGCACGATATTCCTCAAACTTGTCGACATCGTTCTCATTGATTGCAGAACGGACATATCCCAGTCCGTTGCGTGAAATCTGTGCAAAATGTACGATTTCCTTGCTTGCCTGATCCACAGCGAGTTCTGGGGTAGCAAGAGGACCGGCATTGATGTATTTGAGTCTATGTACTTCCTTTTCTTCCTCCTTCTTGGACTTGATGATCTTGCAGACAATCTTCTCGATTGCAGGGATGAACCAAATGAGGATCATTGTGTTGATCAAGTTGAAGAATGTATGGAGCATTGACAGACCGAACAGGGCTGCTGTCTGAGAAGGGGACTGTGCACCCTCAGTTCCAGCTACCACTTCGAAGTTGTCACCAGATGGGTTTGGAACTCCAAAGATAGCGGATGTTGTAGCTCCGATGAGTTTAAGGAACAATGGGAAGCTGATCAGGGCCCATATCACTCCGAACACATTGAACACCGTATGCGCCATAGCTGCTCTCTTGGCAGAGGTATTACCTACGGCCGCAGCGATGTTTGCTGTAATTGTTGTTCCGATGTTCTCTCCAAGCACCATTGCACATGCCATGTCAAACCTGATCCAACCGAAGTTCAGCATCATGATTGTCAAGGCCATTGTGGCAGACGATGATTGAAGTACAAGTGTGAGCACGGTACCAAGCACAAGGAACAGGAGGATTGATCCGTAGCTGTCACCCTGCCATCCCTGGATGAATGAAAGTACTTCTGGAGTTTCTCTCAAGTCTGGAACGGACTCCTTCATGAATGAAAGTCCGAGGAAGAGGAGAGAGAATCCTACGATAAGTTCTGAGAGATTTCTTCGTGTGTTTTTCTTGGAAATCGAGAAGATGAATCCCAGTGCCATCAATGGAATGGCCAAGGCAGAGATGTCAGCCTTGAATCCTAGCCATGAGACCAACCATGCGGTGACTGTTGTACCGATGTTTGCACCCATGATGACGCTGATTGCCTGAGCAAGAGTAAGAAGTCCGGCATTTACAAAACTCACAACCATCACAGTTGTAGCTGATGATGATTGGATTACAGTAGTGACGCCGAGGCCTGTAAGCACTCCTTTGAATGGGCTGGATGTCATTGAGGACAAGAAGCCGCGGAGTCTGTCTCCTGCCGCTTTCTGTAGTCCGGAACTCATCATGTTCATTCCTAGAAGGAACATACCCAGAGCTCCAAGAAATGTAAATAATAGTGACATAAAATTTAAGTTTGGTAAATTTATTTAATCAATTTTTCGGCTATATCCATATGATAAAGGTGGATGTCCGAGCATGGCTCATATTTATATGGCACATACTCGAATAACTGTACGTAAACCTTTGATTTATTGTAATATATGTCGAGTTTGATACTGTTTCCTTTGTCTTCTCCTGAAGGATCGAAGGTTTCAGGGTGGGTGAGTGCACGTTTAAGAGTCTCGTACTTTTCATGTGAGAAGTATCTTTCCTTCTTATTGAGTTTCTCTCCGGTTTCCATATCCTTATATGAGGTCTTGAGGACGAAGAAAAGCAGAAGTCCAGTCAGCAGCATAAAAAAGCCTGCAATATTGATAGAGTCTGAGGTAGGGAGGATCACAAGAACCGATCCTGCAATAAGAAGAATTGATGATATGATGATGTCATTAGTTGAGCGTACTTTGACGAATTCTTTTTCCATAATTTGTTGAATTTTAATAGTTTATCCATGATGTTGTCCGAGAAAACCTGCATATTCCCGGGTGACATGTAGTTTAACCGGTCAGTCGTCCGGGAAACCGGGATTTTTCCGGATGACGAATCTTTTTAAATTATGGATAGGCTAAATGACGAGTTTTCGAAGTGAAATCAGACGTCTTTGAGTGCAGAAGTTGCCGGAAAAGTCGCACTTGCAGAAGGCGAGTGCGCGAAGAAATACTTTTGAGTCAAGATTTTTACCGGCTTTGACTGCTAGTGAAATATTGTGGTGTCCGGTTGACGATGTTCTTTTTGCGACCTGGACTGTACGTGCTGGTGATGTGTATGAATTTTGGCGAGGAATTCCGTATTCAGATGCTTGACTGTCATCATTGAACGAAATCTCATTGATCTCGTCCAGTGTATACGAATGAACAAACGCATCTTTCTCCATGCTTTGCGAATTTTCTGAAAATGCAAATGCAAGGATTGCTGAAAAAAGCAGTATGATAACCTTTTTGCTCATAGGCAGTGCAAAAATAGCAGAAATCTGACATTTTACAAATATTTTACCAGTCTGGATACTGCGGGTGATTGTACTAAAATATCAACTTAACATAATAACGATAGTGCTCGACTTTCTATAATTATATGTTCATTTTCAGTCATTTAGGCACGATTTTTCATCGTGCCAAACTAAAAACAGTATATATATGAAACTATATTCCGTTGTATGGATGCACAATGGTGATCTTGCAAAAGGCAAAGGCCGTTGTACTGATTTGGTTACAGGATATACCGTCCTTTGTAACAATCCTCATGAAGCTCTTAATTGTTTGCCATATCATTGGCGTTATCATTATAAAGATAGTGCCATTTTCGATATTGAGGATGGTGAAGTTAAGATTACCAGGTGTAAGATTGATAGCAGGTCATTTAACTGCAATTATCTTTTGCTTGACAAAATGCCTGAACCTTTAGAGCTTGGTTCTATTGACGAATCCCTTTTCAAGTATTCTAAACGTTATAGATAATATGCGAACATACGTCTTTTATGACGGTCACACTACACGAAGGTGTGGCCGTTTCTGTTACCTTTTTAACAGATTGTTCCGTCGTCATAAATTAACTTATATCGGATCATGGCAAAATTAGGCTCTTATAAACGTGTTGATCATCCGAAGTATCATGCTACTCAATGTGGCAGTATTAATGGTTTTATCGGTTATCGTGTAACGTTGTATCTTATTTATGATTGTGAACGTGTTTATACGTTTTATAATTCTTCTGATTGGGTTGATAACGTTAATCTTATGCGCGAATGCGGTTCACAATGTTCTACTTTTACTCATGATGTTATTGTAACTCCTACTCATATGCATAGTATTTTTAAAGAGATTCACGATTATGTGTCTGAAGCCCGTCACCATTGATAACATTAATTATAAGCATCCTTTGGCTCATACTGATTACGGTCTTTTGCATAATTGTACTACTTCAAAAATTCAAGTTCCTTGCGGTCATTGTAGTACTTGTATTGCTCTTAAACAAGCCTATCTTGTTCAGCGTATGCAGATGGAAAGTCTTGATAATCTTTTATATATGGGTATGGTTAGTTATAATAATTCTTCGTTGCCCACTATGAATGTCAATGGTTTTCGTATTCGGTATGCTGATGGTTATGACTTCTCTAATATGATTCGTCATATCAGGTTAAATAATGAGCTTCCTGATTTTCGCTATTTTGCCGTTTCTGAGTTTGGTGGTGAGAAGCATCGTCCGCATTGGCATTTCATTATTAGTATACCTAAAAGGTATTTTGCTGACAAATTCGGTCGTGTTCATATGTGCGATGCTATTTCCTTCCAGGAAAAACTTTGGTCATTGTTTCTAAAGTATTGGCGTCGTAACTATGGCAGTCGCAAATTTCCGGATTGGCGTCCTCTTCTTACTTATAAACGTGTTGGTACTAAACGTAATTACGATTTGTCTTTTATTGATACTATTTCTGGCAATTGTGAGGATGCTGCTTTTTATTCTACTAAATATGCTACAAAATACGATGAATACACAGATAGATTAAAGTCTGCTCTTTATTTCAATCTTCCTGATGATAAGTTTTTGGATGTCTGGAAAATTGTCAGACCACGTACTTTATGGTCTAAAGGTTTTGGCGATCCTTCTAATCCTAATGTTTATGATCATGTAATGAAAGGTATTGATTATTCCATTCAGTCAGGTTCTATTTTACCTCTTTTCATCAATCCTAACACAGGTCAGACTTTCCCTTTGTCTCCTTATTATCAAAAGAAATTCATGAATAAGGATCAATGTATTCATTTTAAAGTTTTACAATCTCAAAATGAAAAAGAATTACCTAGTATTTATGAAACCACCTTAAAAGATTTCATGCTCGAAAAAACGAAAGAACGTATTAGATATCGTTCTGACGATAGTTATCAGTTTCTTGATGCTGATATTGATTTAAATTCTAACATTATTAATGACTTTGCTCAAAATGGAAACATTGAAGAAAATTTTGTCTTGGATGACTGGTCTTTCGACGGTTGGTAAAGCCCTTGCTATAGTCATCATTTTGCTTTTTCTCGCTATTTACTTATTCTGCAGCTGCGGTACTACTCATGCGGTTGTTAGAACAAAAGATAGCGGTACTGCTACAATAACAATATCCACTAATAACCCTGTAGATATTGAAACTGTACCTACTATTTCTGTTTCACTTCCTAACTCTAAAGTAAATGAAAACTAAAAATCCTCTTTCTTCTATAGCTGCATGTATTCTTCTCATTCAAGATGTTCATGATTTAGTTGTGCAGTGTAATTTAGATGATGATAATGATGTTTTATCATCTAAATGTTCTCAGGTCATAGAACTTTTGTCCGATATCATTGCTGTTTTACCTTCTAAGATTTCTAAATCTCTCTAATTATGGCTGATCTTGATTCTCGCTCTACTGGCAATCTTAAGCAGAATGCTCAGAATGCCGAACAGACTAAAGTGGTTCGTAATTCCAATTACTTTCCACTTGATTATAAACATCCTACGTCACACCGTTATGCAGATATCGATATTTTTTATCATTATTACGGTGAACGTGGTGATATAGTTCCTCTTCGTACTGGCCATAGTGTCCGTACTTTTACTTTTGCATCTCCTAATGAGATTGATATTTTCATGAGAAAAGAGTTTTTGCATATTCCTATGCAGGCTATCTATCCTCGTACTTGGAATGAGGTTCTTTATCCTCTTCCTGTTGACGGTGATATTGCTCCTCCAGATGGACGTGCAAATTTCCCTCTCTTTAAATATTTCCGTAGTTTGCATAGTCGTTTTACTGCTCTTGTTGCGGATGGTTCTTGGAATGATCTTCCTATCGCTTTGAAGCTCTTAGATTGTATGCAGAATATTATTTCTAACGGTAGTTTGTTTGCTAAAGTTAATATGCATTTTGCTGATTTTGTTAGATATGGTACTTACAAAGATTCTGGTAGACAGTCTTTTGATCGTATTGTTTCTACTTTTTATGCAGATTTGTTTTCTGCTTTAAAAGGTACTTCAATTTCTTTCTATTCTGAGGATTCTTCAGGTACTGAGGTTCAATATGTCATTTACGTTGGTGATCCCGCTGATAATACCTTTGTTGATCGTCCTACTGTTGATACTTGGCATCGTCTACATGATTATTTTAGAGAGTATAACTATAATTTTAGACTTGGTTCTACTCCTGCTACAGCTTTTACTTTGCCTTCATTTACGCCTGTTGTTACTATTCCTGTTGATACTAAGATCAATATTGAACCTTTGTTAGCTTATCAGCTTTGTTGTGCTCAGTTCTATACTAATGATAGGGTAGATAATATTTTCTCTGCTAATACTTATAGAAATTATATCCAACAGCTTCAGATGGATGTTATTTCTTTGGATTCTTTTGAGTTCAACGGTGTTACTTATCTTTATGATATTTTTTCTGAACATAATTTTAACAAGTTAGTTGATTTGGTATCATCTGCAGAGCCTGCTTCTCTATCTAACGTCCTTGATCCTATTAATCAGATGTTTGAATATCGTAAATCTTTGCGTTTTGGTGATTACTTTTTAGGTGCTCGTCTTAAACCTTTGGCAGTAGGTGAGAGTAGTATCCCTGTTGTCGGTGATTCTGTACAGGTCGAAGATATTACTAAGTCTGCTGCACTTCAACGTTTGCGTTATAATATCAATGTCCTCGGACGTAAGATAGCAAATCAGTTGATGGGTTTGATTCCTGGTAACCGTCCTACTACTCCTCAGGATATCCCTACTTCTATTGCTTCTCAGGAGTTTAATATTGGTAAGGATCAGACTGAAACTACTAATACTGGTGAAGCTCAGCTTAGTGATTCTCCTCGTGACGCTATGCCTGTTACATCTGTTTTGAATAGTGGTGCATCCGATTTTGCTTTCAAGATTGAGCTATCTGAGCCTTGTATTATTCTTGGTCTTGTTTCTTTCTCTGTTCCTCGTATTTACAGTAAAACGATTGATCGCTTTGCTTTCCATTATGATCGTTATGATATGTTGATTCCTCAGATGCAGTTTGTTGGTGATCAGGAAATTTATCGTAAAGAGCTTTTCGGTCTTGCTATTCCTGGTGCTAATTTGCCTTTTGCTTATAATCAAAGATATTCTGAGTATAAACAACGTTATAGTTTTGCTTCTGGTGCTTTTATAGAATTTTTACCATCTTGGGAGATGATTACGGACAATCAGGATGGTACTTTCTTGCAGGCAAATAAGAATCTTGATTCTACTTATTCTCACAGTGTTTCTTCTGAATTTGATAGATTTTACAAGTCTTTGTCTGGTAACTCTCTTGCTGATTATTTTCACTTTATAGTTACTCATTATAATACTTCTACACCAGATCGTGCTATGGCTTGGAATCCTCAGCCTTTGCTTTAATTTTTGAGGCGGCAGGGTGTCTATTTTCTTAAAATAGGGGAGGGTCTATCCTTGTTACCTTGTTTCTCTTTTTTATTTGCTTCTACTATCAATATTTGATGTTATTTTGCTGTGGCTCCTTATAGGCTTCTATCGGGTCGACGGCCACAATGGCCGTCTGTCCGATAGGATATGGCATCAAATAATGGTTCGGACTTGCGCGTAGCGCGAATAGACGGCAGTGTTTATATCTATTCGTCCGGATTGATTGTAGTAGCTTTTACTTTCACTTATTCACTAATTTTCATCAGCGTGCGCTAGCTCATCGCTGAGCTTTATATCGGCTGTAGGATAGATTTTATATTATTAACTCGTTAAAAATATAAAATTTATCCGCTGATGTAAAGCCACCAAGCAAGCAAAGCGGAGCGCGGTAGTTTGAAATACAAACGTTATGTATCCTAATATCCCTAAAAAAATGCGTCTACACGAGTTTAAGGACGCGGTCTGCCCTAAAAACTCGAAGCTTTATGCTTCATGCTTGAACCTTACAATCCCGAAATATCCTAGCGGACAGACGGCCATTGTGGACGTCGACCCGATAGAAGCCTTAAACAGAGCAGATGCAGCTGCATTTGCTGAGTTCTCAGGTGAAGGTCGACGCCCAGCTGCAGATGATGCAGATCTCTCTGCTCTTCAGCAACTGTACGAAAAACAGTAGTCGGGGGGTTGATCCGAAGGGGGGTACCCCTTTCATCTTTATACCCCCCTTCGGAAATAAGAAAGAAAGTTTATTTGTAGTTTTTCTTTAAATTTTTTTCTTTAGTATGCCTACATATGGTTTTGGTTACCTTCAAATGAAGGATAAACGTGCGAAAGGTCAAGCTTCTACGTCTGAATTTTTGTCTCAGGATATAGGTCTGGTCACTGACCGTTCACAGATCATCAATCCAAACGATGTTGTTAATCCTGACAATTACGGTCTTGGCCGTCGTGAACGATTGCGCTATGAGAGTGATTTGGCACAAGCTAAGTTATATGCTGAACAACAAGAAGCAGCCTATCAAGAATGGTATGATAGTCCTGAACAGCAGGCAGCTCGTCAGCGCGAAGCTGGTCTAAATCCCGACCTTATGGGAGTTGAGCAGTCACAATCTTCTGATGTTACTCAGGCCGATTCGTCTCCTATGGCGAATATTCCAGGAAATGAACAATTATTCTTTAATGCATTTGAGTCTTTCACTGGTTTAATTGGCTCTTTAAGTTCAGTTGCTAATTTGGCAACGGCTTTCACTTCTTTACCTGGTATTAGAACAGCTAATGATAATCTTGTTAAACAAGGTGAGTTGCTTGATGCTCAAAAAACTGCTCAAGGATTTTTAAACGAAGCTTATGAGCTTTCAAATATTCAGAATCTTTCTGCACTTGTTGCTAATGATGTTTCTGCACTTTATTCGACTGCTTTGCTAAATGATCCATCTTTGAATATTGATGAGTTCTTTGCTAATGATGATAATTTTGCTTCTCTTGCTCCTATCTATTCATCTAATCCGCGTTATTCTGCTATTTTAGCAAATAGTCGTAAGGCTGTTATGGATCATCTGAAGTCTGCTGCTAGTTCTCAAAAAGAGCTTGCTTCTGATCAGTTCGATTATGGTAAAATACTTAATAATCCTTTATTTAATCAAGATCAGAAGATTATGGCTTCTCAGTTAGGCCCATATATGCAGGCTATGTTTGATATGGATATGGCTGAAGCTAAATTTAATACTGCTTTCAGTCAATGGATGACAGAGCGTCAAGCATTGTTGGACGCAGCTGCTTCTGCAGGTTCTATAAATGCTGAAGCAGATTATAACGAGCAGTATTACTCTGCTGTTGATGCAAAATTAGCTGCTGCTGCTCAAGATTATTATAACCAAGCTCAACAGTCTGCTTTTAAAATGCAGCGTGAGATAAACAAAAATTATCTAGCCACTTATAAGGCTGATCCTAACGGCTATAACGGTTGGCGTGCTGCTTATTTATTTTCTTCTAATGGTGGTTATAGTTGGTCTGACTATTTTTTAGCTAATTCACAGGATAGATTTAATAAACTGCTTCATTATAATATTCAGCAGGCTCGATGGAATGCTCGAAATGCTGAGGCCCAACCATGGGTAGATGTAGCAGGTTCTATTGTTCATGGTGCTACTTCTATGGTTGGTATTGGTATGATGTCTGGTGCTTTTCGTTCTAAGCCTGGACGTATTGGATTTTAAAATTTTATTTCTACCTTTGTCCTATGAAGTTTGATGATGATAATATTTCTAAGTCTTTAAAACTTGCTTTGGCAGTGTTTTTGTTTGCTGTTACTGCAGTCTTGATTTATAGTTTTATTATGATCATTTCTATAACTTCTCGATACTAGCTCTTTGACAATGTGGCCACGAATGTACCAGATGTGGGTAAGGTACTCCGCTTGCGGACTTTTAAAGTCGTTTCTATCTTAACATAATAACGATTGTGTAACAAACTGTCCAGAGAAGAAAGAGGCAGAGACTTGTTATTCACAATGAATAGCTGTAATTTTGCCTTGTGAAAATATTTTATCTATGAAACGCATTTTTTGTATCGTACTTGCAGCGCTTGCATTGGGATTCTCAGCGTTAGCTCAGCACAATTTCAGAACCGGATATTTCCTTGACGGTTATGCATACAAGCACAAGCTGAATCCTGCATTCGGAAATGACCGTGGATATTTTGCAATTCCTGTGGCCGGTTTTACGACTGCAGGTGTTGAGAGCACTCTTTCTCTTTCAACCTTGCTTTACCCTACTGAAAACGGTGAATTTACCACATTCGTCAGTCCGACTGTTTCAGCTGAAAATCTGATGGCTAAGATTCGGAACGAGAATCCTCTGAACATCAATGCAGACCTGAGCGTATTATCGCTTGGCTTTAATGCAGGAAAGAGTTTCAATACCATTGATCTGTCCCTTAAGGCAGACGCGCGAGCTAATGTTCCAGGTGCGTTCTTTTCATGGGCAAAGCAATATGGTAAACATCTGGATATGAGTTCATTAAATGTTAATGTAAATGCTCGTCTCGAGCTTTCATACGGCTATTCACGTTCAATTGGTGAGAAAGTACGCTTCGGTTTCAAGTTGAAATTCCTTGCCGGTCTTGCCAGAGCAGAATACAGCATGGATAATTTCATCCTCGATGTCAATGGCGATAAACTCATGGCCAACATCCATGGAAACGGTCATTTTACTGCACCGGGCATGACTTTGATGACTGAGGACGGTATAGTCAACGGTCTGCATGTTCCAGATTATTCTACTATTATCGATGCTGCTTTGGCCTCCAGGAATCTTGGTGGAGCTATCGACCTTGGTGTTTCAGTAGATATTCTGAAATGGCTGACCGTTTCAGCGTCAGTTACCGATCTCGGATTCATCAATTGGACAGGTACCGGACTCAGCAGTAACGTCAATTCCGTGGAATATGATGCGTCAGATTTCTTTGTTGATCCTGAAGGTGATGTTCTTGCACAGCTTACGAGTCTTGGTGAGGAATTGGCTGATATTGCATCCATGCGTGTGATGGGGGAAGAAACCATTCTTGACGACCTCAGCATGACTACCCATGTCGGTATAGAGTTCCGAATGCCTTTCTGGCAGAGACTTTCGGTAGGTGCCCTTGGAACATATCGCCTGGACGGTCCGCACAGCTGGTGGGAAGCCCGCGGTTCTGTGAACCTAGCCTTAGCCCGATGGTTCTCTCTGTCAGGAAATTATGCATATTCAACCTTCGGAGACTCATTTGGAGCTGCCATCAACTTCCATCCAAAGAGTGTTAATCTCTTTGTCGGAGTTGACTCCTTTGCGCCAGCTATCAACATGACTACACAGCATATTCCGACGGATTCATTCAATACGACTGTTGCGTTTGGTCTGAACATCTCCTTCGGAAAGTATCACGGAAGGTTTCCAAGTAAGAAATAAGAACTAGCGAGGGCTGAGGTAAACCTTGGCCCTTTTCCAATTTCCGAAGTGAAGGTCAGAGTCCTTGATCATGAAGTTGCAGAAGCTGTCCTGGCTGCAGAAGTCCAGTTCAAGCAGCTGGTCTGAGACGATCTGTAGGAAGTTAAGCATTTCAGGCATTACTTCAGCAGTTTCTGCGCTCGATGGTTTGCCAAGAAGTCTGCATACAGGAGCATCGTCAGCGCACTCTGAGAAGGTTATCTCGAGCTCCGGATCTGTCAGAGACTGATCGTCGTCATCGGTAAGCATACATGTGTTGAAGGTCTCGAAGTTGATGGCCTTGGCATATTTTACAACGCAGTGGCCCTTTGGCCATTCTCCCCTGTCGTTTGTCGTCGGACTGTCGAAGCCGTGCCAGCGGTCGATGGCTGCAAAGAAATACAACATGCCCTCATGAGGCAGCTTTCCTTCCGGATCCAGTGCCGCAATGTCTTCACAGTTTATCTGGCAGAGGAAGGTCAGAGGATAATCATAGGTCTCCCCTTCTTCCGTTACCTCGATTGTCGGATATTCCATGTTTGCGGGCATGTCAGGATCACCCCACCATTTGCTTGCGCAGAAAAGTATTCTCTCTGTCTTCTGAAAATTAAGTTGAATAGCCATCGTATTTGTTTTAAAAAGTTATTGACATTCCGAGTGAGAACGACTGCAGGAAAGCCAGGTTCCTGTTGGTCCATTCCAGGGTTATCTTATCCTCCCCATCCATTATCTGGGGATGTGTGCATGCCAGTCTGAATGCTGCAATGAAATCAAGCTTGGTGTCGCGGCTCAGGGTGATGCGGTATCCCCCACCGACCTTTCCTGTCCATATTTCCTGAGGCTCATTCTTGAAACTGATGCCTGTGCCGAAGTCCATGAATGTCATCCACCTGTCCTTGAGGGCATCGTCCCCAAAATAATAAGAACCTCGGAGCGATATCGATGCGGCATTGTGCAGGTCGGCCAGACCGGTCATTCCGGTATACAGTGACAAATTCCAATGCTTGTTGAAATTGTACCCGACATGCAGAAGAACCTCTGCATTGCTCCAATATCCATTGACATTTTCATGCCTGTTGATCCTGTATCCGTCTGTCGAAAAGTAGTTGTACCAGGTACTGTAGTGAACGGTGCCTATGTAGCTCCATTCTGCACCGAATGAGAGTCTTGAAATGTCATTACATACACGCTCCTGCCCATTAACATTTAAGTTAAATGTGCAGAATATCAACAATATGTATAATAGATTCCTCATCGGTGACTAAAATCTGTAACTGATACCTATCTCTGGCAGGAAGGTCTGCAGAAGACCGTGTCGGTAAACCCTTGCATTGGTATATTCGTCCTGTTTTGATATGTAGATGCCGAGTAGTGGAGCGAGCGACACCGATATGTTGACCCTTCTGTCGAAGAGGCACTGCATGCCGAGCCTTCCCTTGAGTCCGAAGAATAATCCGGGAGGTGATTTTATGTCCTGACCTACTCCAGCTGCAAGGCCTGGGCCGGCGTAAAAACGCACCTGATTGCCGTTGCGTGACTCGATTTGGGCAAACACCAGATTCCATGAAAATGCCGCGCTCAGACCTGGGTGCACTGCCCTGCCGATAAAGGTCTCTGCCATCTCTGCCTGCAATGATACCAGCGCAAATGCGTCTTCTGAAACATTCCGCTCATAAGTTATTCCGATTCCGGAAAATGACCAGGATGTTCCTATTGCATTCTTCTGGGCATGAGCCGTACCATGGAAGGTGATTGTCAGGCAAGCCATGACAATCACCGTTTTAAAAACTGTTATATGTTTAAGATACGGCAAGTCTTATCGATTAAGGAACGTATGTGAACTCCATGTATGTCGCTCCGACTTCGTGGGCGAAGCTTCCTCCGATGAATCCGACGAGGTCTCCGCTTTGCAGCTTTCCGTCTTCAACAAGTATTCTGATCGAATTCTTGACGAAGTCTTCTTTGGATGACTGAATTGGGAAAGGATAGCTGTAGATGTCATAAGTGAGGGCCATCTCTCTCATAATGAAATCTCGATAGCACATGGCATAAATAGGCACTTTGGGCCTGAATTCAGCGAGATAACGTCCTGTTCTTCCTGACCATGTGTCGAAGATGATTGCCTTTACGGGCAGCTTGAGAGTCGCTGCAACAAGTGATCTGGCAAGTACTCCGGCAATTGGTTTGGTCACGTTTTCGAGGTCCAGGTCTGGAGGTGTCGTGATGGACTCTTCAGTCTCCATGGCGATGCGGCTCATTGTTCTTACTGCCTCTATGGGATATTTTCCAGAGGCAGTCTCTCCGCTGAGCATGATGGCATCGGTGCTCTGAAGGATGGCATTAGCCACATCGGATACCTCTGCGCGGGTAGGACGTGGATTTTCAATCATGCTGTGAAGCATCTGGGTGGCCACGATCACAGGCTTTTTTCTCGCACGGCACCTCTGGATAAGCTTTTTCTGAATAAGCGGGATCTTTTCTGCCGCTATCTCCACTCCAAGGTCACCACGCGCAATCATGACACCGTAGCAGTGGGTAAGAATCTCGTCAAGATTGTCAATACCCTGCTGGTTCTCTATCTTTGAGATGATCTTCAGGTGGCTGTCCCTGCTGTCGAGAATCTTCTGAATTTCAAGCAGGTCTTCCTTGTTTCGTACGAATGAGTGAGCGATGAAGTCAATGTCAGCGTCAATGGCCCACTCCACAAACGCCTTGTCCTTTTCGGTAAGGGCCGGAAGCGAGATGTGGACGCCCGGAACATTTATGCTCTTGCGTCCTTTTATGACGCCTGGATTCATTGCCCTGCAGACAAGCTTATCTTCGTCTTTATCAACAACTTGAAGTTCAATTGAACCGTCGTCAATGAGGATGCTCGCGCCGGCAGGTACGTCATGGACGAATGTACTGCAGTTGGTGTAAAGTAATCTGGCAGTACAAAGGTTTTCCACTCCACTGTGTATTTCCACCATGTCGCCCTCCTTGACGATAAAGCCTACAGTGCTTTCCATTGCGGTCAGACGTACTTCCGGGCCTTTGGTGTCTACAAGTATGGCGATTCTGTCGGATACCTCCCTTATATTGTCAACGATCTTCTGTGCGCCTTCAATGGTGGCATGAGCTGAGTTGATTCTGGCTACATTCATACCGTTCTGATAGAGTTTGCTAAGAAACTCCACGCTGCAGTTGAAGTCAGATATCGTACATATTATTTTTGTTTTCTTATCGTGCATAAGTCATAAGTCGTTTTATATTATGCGAAATTAGCAAAAATAAGGGAATTAGCGGAAAAATTTCTAACTTTGTAAAGATGTACCAACCTAAAACTAAGCTACAATGTCAGTAGAAATCAAGAAAGTCTCGTCTAAAAAAGACCTTAAGATATTTGTAAGATTCGCTAACCGAATGTATAAGGGCAATCCTTGTTATGTCCCAAGCATGCCGTTCGATGACATGGGTACGTTTGACCCTAAGGAGAACGGTGCCTATGACTTTTCTGAAGCGGAGCTTTACCTCGCATACAAGGAAGGCAAACTTGTCGGAAGGGTCGCAGCCATCATAAACTCCAAGGCAAACAAGGCCTGGAATGTAAAGCAGGTTCGTTTTGGCTGGGTTGACTTCATAGACGACATGGAGGTGTCTTCTGCCCTTCTGGACGCTGTTGCAGAGTTCGGCAGAAGCCGTGGAATGACACAGATCGTAGGTCCGCTCGGATTTACCGATTTCGACCCGGAGGGTATGCTTGTGGAAGGTTTTGACCGCATCAGCACGATGGCTCTGATCTATAATCATCCATATTATCCCGAGCACCTTAAGAAACTTGGGTTCGAGAAGGAGACCGGATGGATTGAGAACCGTATCACTATCCCTGAAGAATTGCCTGAGAAGTTCAATCGCGTGATTGAGCTGATGAATCAGAAATACGGACTTACTGTCAAGAAGCTCTCCACCAGTCAGATCAAGAAAGAGGGTTACGGACGTAAGTTCTTCAAGCTGATCAACGAGACCTACAATGTCTTGTACGGATTCTCTCTATTGTCTGATAAACAGATAGATAAGTATGTTAATCTATACTTAAGCTTCATCGATGCAAGGATGCTTGCGTTCATTGAAGATAAGGAAGGAAATCTGATCGCAGCAGCTGCCAGCATGCCTTCGATCGCACAGGCTCTGCAGAAATGCCGTGGCGAACTCTTCCCGTTTGGATGGTGGCACCTTGTCAAGGCAATGTTCTGGAAAAAGTCAGATACAGTTGAGCTTCTGCTTATCGGAGTCGTTCCCGAGTGGCAGAAGAAGGGCATTGTCGCCCTGCTTTTCGATGATATGTTGAAGACTTACAAAAAGCTGGGATTCAAGTATGCTGAGACAAATGCAATGCTTGAGAGTAATGTAAAGATACAGGCGATGTTCGATTCGTTTGAAAGAGAACAGCACAAACGCCGTTGGGTATTTGGAAAAGAACTTTAAGAATGTTTGATAACGACAACATAGGACGCAGCAGAATGCTTGCACCGCTTCCTGAAAGAATGAGGCCACAGACCCTTGACGGATATGTCGGTCAGAAGCACCTTATAGGTCAAGGATGCATCCTCCGTAACATGATAGAGACGGGTAATCTGTCTTCATTCATATTGTGGGGACCTCCAGGCGTTGGCAAGACTACCCTTTCGAGAATTGTGGCAAAATCGCTGAAGCGTGAGTTTTATACTCTTTCTGCAGTAAGTGCAGGAGTCAAGGAGGTGCGTGAGGTCATTGAAAAGTCACGTTCGAATTCGCTTTGGTCCGGAGGAGTTGCTCCTATATTGTTTATCGATGAGATCCACAGGTTCAGCAAATCGCAGCAGGACGCCCTTCTTGGGGCTGTGGAAGATGGAACTGTTGTACTTATCGGTGCTACTACCGAGAACCCTTCCTTCGAGGTGATTACTCCCCTCTTGTCCCGTTGTCAAGTATTTGTTTTAAAATCACTTGAAAGAGATGACCTGAATGAGTTGTTGAATAGGGCGCTGGAGAAGGATGAGGTGCTGTCTCATATGAATGTTAGAGTTGACGAGACAGATGCGCTATTCAGACATAGCGGTGGAGATGCGCGTAAGCTTCTTAATATTCTTGAGATCGTTACCGGTTCCCAGGCCGGTGCTTCGGAGATTGTCATTGACAATAAGACCGTCACTTCGTGCCTTCAGGAAAACATTGCCATCTACGACAAGGGTGGCGAGATGCATTACGACGTCATATCAGCCTTTATCAAGAGCGTCCGCGGATCAGATCCGAATGCGGCAGTTTACTATCTGGCACGCATGCTTGATGGCGGAGAGGATCCGCTTTTCATTGCGCGCAGACTTTGCATCCTGGCTGCAGAAGATGTCGGACTTGCAAATCCAAATGCATTGCTCCTTGCAAACTCCACATTCCAGATAGTCCATACTATCGGCATGCCTGAAGCGCGTATTCCTCTGTCTGAATGTACGATATACCTTGCATCATCTGCCAAGAGCAATTCTGCTTATAAGGCTATTAATGAAGCGCTTGCCGTCGCTAAGGAGACCCAGATGGCGTCAGTTCCTTTATATTTGAGGAATGCTCCTACGAAACTGATGTCGGAGCTTGGTTATGCGGACGGATATAAATATGCCCACGACTACCCCGGCCACTTTGCTGACCTGGAGTTCATGCCGTCCGAGCTGGCTGGACATAAATTCTATGAGCCTGCCGACAACAAGCAGGAAGACGGGCTTCGTTCCCGCCTTGAAGTTCTCTGGCCGAAATACTACGGAAAATAGCGTTTCACTTAACCAATTGAATGCTAACTGTTTAAATGGTCATGCCTGCTGTATTTTGACAGCAGGCATGACCATTTAATTCGCTGGTTTACAAGCAATTAGATGCAACGGCTGCATGCGGGTTAAATGCCCCTCGGGGCTAGCACGACGTGACAGGGAGGAAAAACGTATCCGTTCTGAATTCTCGTCGACGTAATAAGGCGCATCAGCGCCGCGACATTCGCTTCAGCGAGGTTTCATTCAGAAACCGAAGCAGCGATGGCGCCCGTCGAACTAAGTGAGACGGCATGCCCTTCGGGGCTGTCACGAAGTGACTGGGGGTAAAAACATATCCGTTCTGAATGACGTCATTTAGAACGGATATCCTACGCCGAAGTGAAGAGCGTATCCATTACGTTTGAACCATTGGTCGGGACCTACCCATCTCTGTACTCTGGCAGGATCGTGGATCTTAAGACCCATGTCTACTCGAATCAGCAGGAAGTCGAAGTCCAGTCGCAGTCCAACACCCCAGTTTGCGGCAAGACTCTTGCCGAATGAGTTCCACCTGAACTGTGACAGGCTTGAGTGTTCGGACTCGGAATCCGCAAGTGTCCAGACGTTACCTACATCGACAAACGCAGCCCCATAGAAGTTCCAGAACAGGTTGAAACGGTATTCGACGTTTGCTTCCAGGCGCATGTCACCGGTCTGATTAGGGATGATGAAGGAATCGTCCATTGGAGCGTTACCTGGTCCTACAGTTCTTGCCTGCCATCCTCTCATGCTGTTTGATCCTCCCGCATAGAAGTGCTTCTCGAAAGGGAGGGCGCTGGAGTTTCCGTAAGCATATCCCATTCCTGCAACGAATCGTGTTGCCAGAGCGTGGTTGTACTTGTTGTTCCATATCCATGTCTTGCCGAGGGTCACTTCTGCCCTGACGAACTGCGAATACGGAGTGTTCCATATCATTCTGGCGCCGTTGGCGTCTGTGTTCATGAGGCCGTTAAAAGCACTTAGCAGGTTTCCTGCGACGTCGAACTGGAGTCGCGCGTAGTGATATGTGCTTTTTGGGGTTGCTTCCGGATTTGTCGTGTAGTAAATGGTTCCGCCTAGACCGAGGTCAAAGTGGTTCTGGTATGCATTCCTGAAGAACGGATCCTTCTCCATGCTCTTGTAGAAGTTCTCATCCATGTCGAACAGCTTGACGATGTTCAGCTGAAGCGGAAATACCTGATAGAAGAACTTGTTGTGTACGTTGCCGTTGTATCCGTATGATGTGGATATGATGTTTCTTGTGTATTCGGGACGGTTCTGGTAGTTGTATGAGAGGTTTATCTCAGTTCTCGGCACAGCCTGTTCAAACAGCCTGTATGGGAGCAGCAGGAATCTAGGGAAACTGAGTCCTGCTCCGATACCGAATTCATTCGACCTGATGTCGTCGTTGAACTTGAACTGGAAGTTTCCCATGAAGCTCAGGTTCAGCCACTCGCCTCCATGGAAGATGTTCTTATGGTAGTAAGAAAGCTGCGGTGATATACCGAACAGACCGGTAGAGTTTGTGGACGCCTCCAGATTGACCTTGAAACCCTGCAGTTTCGATTGTGAGAGGTTTATGTTGCAGTCTACCTTATTGGTGTCTGCCTGTGTCAGGCCTACATTTACACTGCTGAACATTCTCAGTGCAGACAGGCGTGAATATGTGTTGCTGACGATGTCCGGACTGTAAAGATCACCAGGCTTGACCGTATTGAGCTCCTCAAGCACCTTTGTTCTGATCTTTACTGTCTGAGGATAGGATATGGTGACATCATTGAAGAAGAATTTCCTTATTGGAGAAGCTTCCTCAGGATTTTCATTACGGGTGTACTCCTTGATGTCCATCTTCAGGATCACTGTGTCCGGGATGCTGAGTGTGTCTGCCTCAAAAAAGAAATAGTGCTTGTTGAAGCTGTAATATCCCTTGCGGTTCATCACGGCTGTAGCGCGGACGGTTTCTTTCTCAAGAATGTCTTCGGACAGATAATCTCCCGGATGTATAAGTGTGCCGGAAGTGTCCGCAAGGTAGTCCTGGGCAAATGTACCGTCTTTGGGAAGGGTAAGGATGATGTCCTTTATCGGAAAACGTTTTCCCAGTGTGACATCGTAGTGAACGAATACCCTCTTTTTCTTGAGCTTCAGGTGACTCTCCACCTTGGATCCGTAGTATCCGAGATATTCAAGACGGTTGGATATGTTTTCAATTGATTCGTCGACTTTTTCTGAATCATACACGACAGGCTCAGTGCCGATCTTCTTCACGAACCTGTCCCATGCTCCTCCTTTGCCGTTCTGCCAGTTGTAGACATTGATGAAGGGATTCCAGCGGAAAATGAAGTAGTAGTTCGGCTGCTGTCTGAGATAGGACTCAAGACCTTCTGCGTCGAACTCCTTGTCATTTGTGACTGTGATCTTGTTATCTGCAAGCATGTACTGGCCGTCATCCAGTACTCTTGTGGTACTGCAGGCCATGGCAACTAAGATTGTTGCCATGAGGAGAAATGCTATGCGGATCGGACGTTTCATCGTTTAAAATCATGCAAATTTATCTAAAAGTGTGCTTTGCACAAAATTTTGACCAAAATAAATGACCTCAAATGTACCATGTATTAATATAAATAATAACTTTGCGCTCATAAATGACAATCCGGGTGAGTCGGATGTTGAAAATTTTGACAAACTAACTTAATTGCTTTATCAAAATGAAGAACAAGTACAGTGATCTGATTGACCAGACCTTTGAGTTTCCGCAGGATGAGTTCATGGTAGAAGATGGCGAGCTCCACTTCCACGACATAAACATGATGGACATCATCAACCAGTACGGAACCCCTCTCAAGATTACCTATCTCCCTAAGATTTCTTCTCAGATTCAGAGAGCCAAGCGTATGTTCAACGTTGCTATGGCTAAAGTGGATTATAAAGGTACATATAACTATTGCTATTGTACAAAGAGTTCACACTTTGAGTTTGTGCTCAAGGAAGCGCTTAAGAACGAGATCCATCTTGAGACCTCTTCAGCATTCGATCTTAATCTCATCGAAGCGCTTGAGGCTGAAGGTCTTGTGAACAGAGATCAGTTCATTGTCTGCAATGGCTTCAAGAAGCCTGCATACATTGAGAATATCGCAAATTTCGCAAACAGCGGCTGGAAGAACATCATTCCTGTGCTTGACAACATGCATGAGCTGGATGCTCTCGACAAGCTTGTGGAGGTGCCTGTAAACCTTGGTATCCGCATCGCATCTGAGGAGGATCCTAAGTTTGACTTCTATACTTCACGTCTCGGAATCCGCTACAGTGACATCGTTCCTTTCTATGAGAACATGATCAGCAAGAACCGCAAGTTCAAGCTCAAGATGCTCCATTTCTTCATCAACACAGGTATGCGCGACACTGCATATTACTGGAACGAGCTTGCAAAGTGCGTCGGAGTGTACTGCGACCTCAAGATGATATGCCCTGAACTTGATTCGCTCAACATCGGTGGCGGCTTCCCTATCAAGAACTCTCTTGCAGGAGATTTCGACTATGAGTACATGGCTGAGGAGATCATCTCGCAGATCAAGATCATGTGTAATGCACGTGGCGTTGCAGAGCCAAATATCTTCACTGAGTTCGGAAGCTTTACAGTCGGAGAGTCCGGAGCGACTATTTTCCAGATTCTTGACATGAAGCAGCAGAACGACCGAGAGCGTTGGTACATGATCGACAGCTCCTTCATGGTGACTCTTCCTGACACATGGGGAATCAAGCAGAAGTTCATTCTCCTTCCAATCAACAAGTGGAACGAGAAGTACCAGAGAGTCTTCCTCGGAGGTCTTACTTGTGACAGCGAGGACTACTATAATGCAGATGCGCACGCAAATGCGATCTACCTTCCTATAATCGAAGATGAGAGCGAACCACTGTACATCGGCTTCTTCCACACAGGTGCATACCAGGAGTCTATCTCAGGTTACGGCGGTATCCAGCACTGCCTCCAGCCGGCACCAAAGCACATCATCATCGACAAGGACGAAAACGGTGACTACACAACCAAACTCTTCAGCAAGGAGCAGACATACAAATCAATGCTGAAGATCCTCGGATACTAATCCTATGGCAGGAATTTCAAATAATGAGATAAAGAGGGTGAAGGCTCTTCAGCAGAAGAAAGTTAGAGATGCTGAGGGGCTTTTCATCGTGGAAGGCGAGAAGATGGTTCAGGAAGCCGTCGACTCCCCTTTTGATGTTGTGCAGGTTTACCGTCGCAGTGAGATCGGTGATGAGGCCATGGGACGAATCAGCGCTCTGGCAAGCCCGTCCCCTGCTTTGGCTGTTGTAAAGAAGCCGGCTGACATGTATGTTGAAGATGCTTCTGAGCTTGCTCCGGTTCTCAAGGAGGGCGGTCTCTTTCTGGCGCTTGACACCATCCGTGATCCCGGTAATCTTGGAACCATCCTGCGCATTGCAGACTGGTTCGGCATCAAGGCCGTGTTTGCAGCCAAGGACACTGTAGATGTATTCAATCCTAAGGTAGTTCAGTCCACCATGGGTGCCATCTTCAGAGTCAAGATGCACTATGTTGACCTTCCTGAGCTCTCTCGCCTAGTGCTTGACATGGGCGGCAAAGTGTATGGAACATTCCTGGACGGAAAGAACATGTACGAGCGCGACCTCGATAATGGCTCAGCCTCCCCTGCTGTCATCGTGATCGGCAACGAGTCTGAAGGCATCTCGCCGGCAATGGCAGATCTCGTCTCAGATCGTCTGTACATCCCGCCATACCCGGCAGACCAGCCTGGCTCAGAGTCACTCAACGCAGCAATCGCAACAGCAATAACCGTCGCAGAATTCCGCAGACGCAACTAATGAGCAACGCTATCTAATTAATACTCAGTGCATTATGCGATATACGTTCGGGCTTTTGGCGGAACGTAAAAGTTGTAAATCAATGAAAAACAGCGTGTTACGTTTTATGTAGCACGCTGTTTTTCATATGGTGTTGGTATTATATCAATGTGATCACCTTGGCGTCCATTGGCGGGATCGTCACTTCGATGACAGAACCAGGATGCATGTCTTCTGATACAGGTATCTGCATCCACTCGAATGCATGTTCAGGAAGCACGAGCTTCATGTTCGCCACCTGTGAAGAGAAGTTTGCCGCCACCAGGAGCGTATGGTCACCATGATGCCTGAGGAACGCGAAGTGACGATGCTTGTCGAAACCGTCAGACGACATGTTGCAGTAACAAAGGTCGTATGTGGTTCCCATCTTGATGGCATCATCTGATGCAGCAAGACGCACGGCTTCTGCAAAGCGGCAGAATACTTCCGCCTCCTCACGCTTCAATCCAGCCTTGAGCAATTCCGACACTTTCAATGTCTTATAAGCACCTGACGCAATAACCTTACGCAGCCTGCGCACTGATCCTACGCTCCACCAGTCAAAGATGGTCGTGCGGCCGTCGCGTCCGCTGAATCCCTCTTCATCCATTCCTGCCTCGCCTACTTCTTCGCCGAAATAGATCATGAAAGGTGCTGTGTTCAACAACAGCGACACATATAGAGGAGCAAAAGTGTTAGCGCCAGATTTTCCGAAGAACTCTGAGCCGAAACGCTGCTCGTCATGGTTCTCAAGGAAGTTCAGCATGTATGGCTGGATGTCGCCGAGGAACTGCCAGTTGCGGGTGATGCCGGTTGTCGACTGCCAAAGCTCGATAGGCATGCCGTTGTCGTCGACATTCTTCTCCACGATGGTGCGCAGAGTGTCGTACAGGCCGGATTTGTCATAAAGGTAGTCAAATCCTACATTGCGGACATACTCCCAGTAAAGATCCTTCTTGTATACTTCGGCGATGAAAATCACCTCAGGATGCTTTGCCTTGATCTCGCGGATGAGCCAGGTCATGAATTCAGGCGGAACAAGCTCGACCATATCGCAGCGGAATCCGTCCACGCCTTTTGAAGCCCAGAAATCAACTATATCGAACATTCTGTCCCATGTGGACGTGTGTGAGTCACCGTAATTGATCTTCACGGTTTCATACCAGTCGTTGATGCCAGGTGCCGGGCTATAACAGTTGTTTCCTGTTGCCATGGCCGGCATTTCATGGTATGGTTCCATACCTGGAGGACACGGGGTCGGAAGCTGAAGTTCCTGTCCCGGATAGTAGAAGAAGTCGTTCTCGGCCTTCCAGTGCACTGATTTGTCATCTGATGCACCAAGCACAGGGTGACCAGGAGTCGGCTGAACCTTTCCATAGTCTCGTGATACATGATTCGGCACGAAGTCGATGATCATCTTCAGGCCAGCGGCATGCGTTCTTTCAAGAAGAGCTTCGAACTCCCCCATTCTCTGCTGAGGATCATCGGCAAGATACGGGTTCACATCATAGTAATCGCAGATGGCGTATGGCGAACCGGCACGTCCTTTCACAAACTGAGGATGAGATGCAATGCATCCCTCCTCAGTGCTTTGTGTCGAATGACGCAGGATTCCAGTGTACCATACATGGCTGCATCCCAGCCACTTCATGTACTCGAGAGAGTCCTTGTCTATGTCGGAAAATTTACCGGTGCCATTATCTGCAAGTGATCCGTTCTTCTTAGGTCTGACCTTGTCGTTACCCCAGAGTCGAGGAAGTACCTGATAAATAATTGGCTTTTTGTTCATTATAAAATGCTGTCTTTTTCAATATCCTTGAAGTATCTGTAGGTGTTTACCTTGAGTTCACCCACAGCGAGTTCGTCAGCAACAATGATGCCGTGCGGATGTGCCTGGAGGGCAGAAAGTGTGCACTTCTGTGAATATGCGCCCTCGATAGCCTCTCTGAGTGCATTAGCCTTCTTGTGACCGAATGCGAGAACGAGAACCTCCTTTGCATCCATAACTGTTCCAACACCTACAGTAAGGGCTGTTGTAGGAACCTTGCTGATGTCACCGTCAAAGAAACGTGAGTTGACAACGATTGTATCGTATGTAAGGCTCTTTACGCGTGTGCGTGATACGAGAGAAGAGAACGGCTCGTTGAAAGCGAGGTGACCATCCTCACCTACACCACCCATGAAAAGGTCAATTCCGCCTGCTGCAACGATCTTAGCCTCGTATGCAGCGCACTCAGCAGCGAGATCCTCGGCATTACCGTTAAGGATGTTGATGCTCTCCTTCGGTACGTTCACGTGATCGAAGAAGTTGCGTGCCATGAATGAGTGGTAGCTCGCAGGATGTTCCTCAGGAAGACCTACATACTCGTCCATGTTGAAAGTGATTACGTTCTCGAAAGAAACCTCACCTGCCTCATACATACGGATGAGCTCCTTGTATGTTGCAATTGGAGTACCTCCTGTAGGGAGACCGAGTACGAATGGCTTGTCGGTAACGGCTGCCTTAGCCTTGATTCTTGATACGATGTAGCGCGCTGCCCATACAGAGCCCTTTGCGCTGTCCTGATTGATGATTACTCTCATTTTATATGTTGTTAATATTATTTCAGATTCCTCGACTCACTTCGTTCGCTCGGAATGAGTTTGAGCGGTGCAAAGGTAATATTTATTTTACAAATTTATGCTCAATCCACTCACCTTCCGGAGACTTTATATAGAATTTCTGGTTGGTGGACGGTGACTTAAGTCCTCCAAGCTCGGCGATATACGGTCCAAGCTTGAGATAGTCAAGCAAAGTTTCATCAAAACCTTCTGGAAGCGACTCCCGCCCGGAATACCAGCCGATCTTCAGATGAGGCCATTTCTCCCTTATATAGCCGGCCATTCCTTGAATCTCCGACGGATCCGCATCACCGCCCATAAAGCAGAAACATGTCACTGCCGCGCCGTACTGTCCCATCAGTTCATCGATCAACGCTCCGTTCAAAGATTGGCCGGCGTCTTCCCAGAGCCACGGACTGTGACAGCCCGGGCATCTGTTGGGACAGCACGAAATGTTGACTGCCAGGGTGATCTCATCGGGGATCTCCTGGCAGACGACATCGTAACTGTAGCACTTTAGCATAGATTTCTCCACTCGCTCCGCTCGGTCGAAATGACAGTTGAACTTTTAATTGTTGCGGTGATAGTAACGTCTTGCTGCTTCTTCCTGACGGGCCATCGAGAAGTTGCTTACGCGCTTCATGTAACCGATGATACGGGTCAGGTAGTCAATGTCTTGACTATGACATTCAGGGCACTCATGCAGGTAGTGCTTGCTGATGTGTCCGCATTTGTTGCAGATCGTGTTCGGGATGTTGAATGTAAAGTAATTACATCCTTCCTGAGCAGCCACACGAAGAAGCTGAGCGTACTGTGCCTTTGTCAGGTGCTCTTCAAGATTGAGGTGAAGAGCCGAACCTCCTGTAAGGTGCTCGATATACTTGCGTCCGTGCATGCGCATCTTGTCGATGATATTGAGAGACTTGTCCTCTACAATATAGAAGTAGCTGTTGTAGCAGTCACGAGGCACTGCATAGCCGTCTTCCCTATCCCATTTTGCATGCTTCACACCTACATTCTCTGCAGGAATCATCTCGCAGTTGAACATAGTGTCCTTGGTGCGGTATTTCTTGTTGTATTCCTCGATAAGTCCGAGTGTATTCTGCACGAACTCCACATAAGCAGGATTGTCGTTGATCTCGATTCCGAGGAACTCCGCTGCCTCCACAAGACCGTTGATGCCGACTGTGAGGTACTGGCGACCGATGTTGATGAATCCGGCGTCAAAGAGAGGAAGCATTCCCTGAGCCTGAAGAGCCTTGAGATTCTCGTCGTATGCGAGCTGAACCTTATGCACAAGATCCACAACCTCAGCCAGATAGGTCAGATAGTCGCGTCCGTTCTTCACGGCATACTGGATGCATCGGTTAAGGTTGATTGTGAGCACGCTCTTGGATCCGGTAGACACTCCGCCGGCTCCGAGGGTATAGCTGAAGCCGTTGTCCTGGATCTCGTTACGCAGACGGCAGCATGATGCAAGCGAATCGGCGTTATCGCTCATGTATGTGAAGAACGAATGACCTTCAGAATACATTTCTGCGGTAAAGTCGCCCCACTCCTTATCCTTCACTTCATTGTTTTCAGTAAGCAGCGCAACAGTCTCGACCGGGAATGTGAGCGTAGTCTTCAGACGCTCTGCGTTGAACCATTTCATGAAGCGCTTCTGAAGCCATGAAAGTCCGTCCCAATCAGGCTTTGATCCGTCTGGGAAGCGGAATTCGCCGAAGATGCTCTCGAAGTAATTCTTGTCGTAGTAAGATATATTCCAGAATACGGCCTGGAAGTTACGTGCGCCGGTAGGCTGATTGATTGAATATACAATCTGCTCAAAGCAGTCGGTGATGATCTTGTCGATTGTGCGCTTCTTTGCTGAATTGTCAGCCTGAAAATCAGGATTTTTCCAATAATCCACACCAAACTCCTTACCCACGAAATAGTTCATGTACATAAGGAACTCTGGTGTCGCGCAGGCACCGCTGAGCATGCTGGAAACCATGAACACGAGGTTGATGAAGCCACCGCAGAAAGACTTCAGGTTAGTCGGTCCAATCGAGTTGCCACCAATAGGTTTCGTACCTTCAAGAAGCCAAGGGTACATGGTGATGCTGGCACAATAGTTGGCAAGCGAAGTCTCGTCATTCTTGTAGATGTGGTGGTTCTTCAGCAGGCGGACGTACTTGTCAGAAAGCTCCTTGCCATACATCTTCTTCATCCTGTCAGTAAGGATGCGTCGATTGAGTCTTATGAAGTTCTTCTTAGGAAGCTCGCCGATGAGTGTCGCGAGGTTCTTCTTCTCTATATTGGCATTCGCGTCATACTTGCTGCCTGTGGCTGCATTCTCTGCCTGGCAGTACTGGATGAGGAAATCGAGGTGGTCACGCACTTCCCTGTCCTCGCTGTGTCTCTGACGATACAGCATGAACGACTTTGCTACAGCAAAATACTGCTCGGCCATGAGTCCGACTTCTACCTGGTTCTGGATTTCCTCTACGCTCATACCCTCGGTTATGCGGACATGTGAAAGGATATTTACGAGATCTTCTTCAGTAGCGAATGCACCCACTGAAAGGAAGGCCTTTCTGATGGCATTCTTGATCTTCTCAACGGAAAATGCCTTGCGGCTTCCGTCTCTTTTGATGATAGTAATTTCAGCGCTGCTCATATGTGGTTTTGTTTTAGTCGATATAGAATGCTAAGTTAGATATTAAAGAAAGGCCATGCCTGAAAAGCATGACCTTTTTATCAACATAGTTTTGAACAGACGACCTTTATCTCATCTCAGTGTATGGTATCTCATCTTTGTCTGCATAGTTGAGATTTTCTCCGCCCATGCCCCAGATGAACATATAGTTGCTTGTACCAGCTGCTGAGTGGATGGACCACTCAGGAGATGTTATCGCCTGCTCGTTATGCATCCATACGAGGCGCTGCTGCTTAGGCTCTCCCATCAGATGACAGATTGCATTGCCCGCAGGCACATTGAAGTAAAAATAGGCCTCCATACGACGTGTATGGGTGTGAGCCGGCATAGTGTTCCATACCGAACCCGGCTGCAGTTCTGTCAGCCCCATCTGAAGCTGATTTGTTCCGCCTCCTTCTACGCGGCTCAATACCGGACTGACGATGAGCTGGTTGACAATGCGGTCGTTGCTGTCCTCCATCTTTCCGTATCTTTCAGACTTGGCAACCGCATACTTCTCTGGGTCTGCATTCCGGTCTGTCGTGATGAGCTGAGTCACATATTCCTTGTAGGCCGGAGTCGAGTTGATGTAGAACTTTGCTGGAGCTGCCGGATCCACACTCTTGAAGGTCACCTCCTTTTTGCCGCAACCTACATAAAGTGCCTCCTTGAAGTTCATCGGATATTCAATCCCGTCGACAGTCACGATGCCGGGACCGCCGATGTTGATGACGCCAAGTTCGCGTCTGTCAAGGAAATGCTCTGCCTTGAGCTCGTCAAACGTCTCTAATACGAGTACTTCGTTTACTGGCATGGCACCGCCATATATGAGGCGGTCATAAAGAGTGTATGTAAGATTTATCTCGTCAGGAGACATCACCTTCTCCATAAGAAATGAACCACGAAGACGCTCAGTGTCATAATGCTTGACATCATCAGGATGACAGGCAATCTGAATGGTATAGTTCAAATGTGTTTTTGCAGTCATTGTTATAATGTTGTTTTATTTTGTTACGTTTATCCAGTCAACCTGTACCCATCCGCTGTCATTCTTCGAAGCAAAGCGATTGCAGTACAGTCCGAATTTTGCTCCGATCCACTTGCCTGGCTTTCCGATGAACTGTGTCTGGGTGAGTTCATTCCATTTCCTTCCGTCAAGACTGTAGAAAAATCTGGCTGTGAGATCCGGAACATTATCTTTTCTATCCTTTGGCCTCACCTCCATCTTGATATAGACATCTGCTGCTTTGTATGCTATAGGAGCAACAGGTGGGACAGTTGTAGACATATATGCATTGGAGTACGGGACAGGCAGTGCCATGGAATTGACAGGAATGCTCTGAATCACCTTCTCAGGACTGCCTTTAAGCGCATCTTTGCACTCGATATACTGGAGGACTACCCCATCCTGAGTGTCGATGAGTCTGACGGTAGCATAATCCTGACCCATAAGAACGAAACCGCAGTTCTCACCCTTTTCCTTCAACTGAGGATTAGGCATGAAACGAAGCTTTGCAGTCACAGTAAATTCATCGGCAGGAGTCTTTTGAAGAAGCAGATTTGGAGAATCACCAAGATTGCGCCAGCCCTCTGCCTGATCCACGGAATAAAGTCTCAGTGCATCTGCATCGAGATAGTACCAATACGGTGAAGGCACCCCGTGCCATTGCCACTGCAGACCGAGCTCTGTATCTGTGAACGAATCACTCTCGGCAGGCTGGAAGCAACCGGAACTACTCAGAGCAGGCTTTTTATATTTCATCACAGGCTCCCCGACTCCGTCTCCGTCCTTATCAACACCAATCACCGGCCATCCGTCGGCTGTCCAGATCATAGGCTGCAGGTGCACGACTCTTCCGTAGGCATCCTTGTCCTGGAAATGCATGAACCAGTGCTCTCCTGAAGGTGTATCGATCCATGCTCCCTGATGTGGACCGTTTACGGAACTGTTGCCTTGTGCCATGACTATTCTCTCCTGATATGGTCCCCATGGGCTTGATGCCTTGAGTACCACCTGCCATCCTGTGGAAACGCCTCCTGCCGGAGAGAATATGTAGTATTCGCCATTGTATTTATAGAACTTTGTGCCCTCGATGGTAGGCTGGGTCTCATGGCCGTCATATACAATACGGCTTGGACCAAGAAGGCGTGTGCCGTCCGGTGACATCGGAGCAACAAAGAGTACACTCTTCAGACCTGCGCGGCTGCCTGCACATCCGTGCGATAGATATGCCTTTCCGTCTTCATCCCATAACGGACACGGATCGATATAACCCTTAGCCTTCACAACCCACACAGGGTCCTCCCATTTTCCACGAGGATCCGATGTCTTGACCATGAAGATGCCTCTGTCAGGATCGCCGCAGTATATATAGAACTCACCGTTGTGGTAGCGGATTGCCGGAGCCCATACACCGTTGCCGTGCTGAGGTACAGTGCGCCATTCCCCCTGCCTTTCGTCCGACCAGCCTGGACCGGGATAGTCAGTCAGAGCAGCACCTATTATCTCCCAGTTGACAAGGTCAGTGGAATGCAGTATCTGCAGGCCGGGGAAACACGCGAATGATGACGATGTCATGTAGTAATCATCCCCTACGCGGCACACATCAGGATCTGAGTAATCTGCATTGATTACAGGGTTGACGTAGTGGGTGCTTCTGTCTGGATTCCAGCTCGTGGATTGCTGCTGCGCTGCGGCAGCAAATGATAATCCGGCCAGCATGCTGGCAAGCAATATCTGTCTCATGATAGTATTAATTAAAAGCGGAGCAGTAGCTCGTGCCACTGCTCCGCAAAGATAATAAAATTGGTATTAATTTAGTTCGAATGGAACTCGATCTTGTAGAATCTGAGACCGTTTCCTGTAGCATAGATCTTTACAGTTCCGGCTGTGATGTTGAATTCTACAGGTACAGCACCGTTTGTGCTTGAATAACCTCCTGGGAGGGACTCTTCTGCACCGTCACCAACCTTTACAGTTACCATACGTGTAAGGTCTTCTGAGCTACCTGTATTAGACGCGTAAACTGTAAGCTTACCTGCCATCTCGGTAGTGAACTCGAAGTAACGCTTAGCGTCTGTACCTGCGCCACCTGGCTGCCAGTAGTAAGTTTCGCCTGAGAAGTTCCACTTGATCGATCCGCCGCCGGAAACCACCTTGAGACCATTAACCTCAAGATTCCAGTTGCTGTCGTTTGTGTTGGCTGCAATACCACTTCCGTTCATTGCATCAACCCATTCTGGAGCTGAAAAATCCCACACATAGTCTACTCCGGCAGGAGCACCTTCAAAAGCATCGTAAACGATACCGTAGAAGTTGATGCCGTTATTGAGTACTACCTTGATGTCACCAGCCTTTACATCTACAACAACATATGGGAATGCAGAAGCGTCACCTGCAGTGAACTTGTCAGCGTCCTTGATTACAGTAGGAGCAAGAATTTCCTTGTCACCCTGCATCAGGGCCATTGTACGGTCTGCTGCCGATGAGTTTGCTGAACGGGCTGCGATATAGAGCTTACCATCGTTAGGAACGGTGATGGTCATGCTCTTGCTGTCAGAAGTCTTTGAACCCTTGAGACGAGTAGAATAAGAATCATATTCTGATGCACCTGGAACAGCGAACTTCTGTGAGTTAGCATCGATTACCCAACCGCCTGTTGTCTGTACGTAGAAGCCTGCATTGTTCTCACATACATACTTCTCTTCAGCGTTTCCGCCTTCTGGGAAGGTGAGGTTGTATCTTACCACCTTGAGGCCTGGCTCATCAGGAACGTCATTCACGTGGAATGAAAGCTCTGCAGGCTGTGACTCAACGCGTGTGTAGTCATCGGCTGCAGGAACCGCAGTAACCTGGATAGCGAAGTC
>JAZOPY010000009.1:0-19427 GCA_045655825.1 Candidatus Cryptobacteroides sp.
ATCTTGTCAGACACTGAAGCCAGGTAGTAGCCTGCGTTTGTCGGGTTCTCAATATATGAGATTATCGCCTTTCCGCTGTTTCTAAAGTTGTTTAGCGCAGTTCTGAATTCCTCGAGCTGGGCAGTGCCGCCCATTGCCATGTCCGGCAATAGATAAATGAGTTTGACTCTAGGATCGCTTGCGGCAGAATTGATGGATTGCACTGCATCCCATATACCTACGTTGGCAATCATCTGATCTCCATTCATAAGGGTTTCGAAAGGGTCGGCCTCGAGGCTCTGTTCGGTCAGAGCAAATGTCGACATATCTATTTTGAGTACACCTTCTTCTGGAATGATTGGCTCTGTATTTCCTGCTCCAATTATGCCGAGAAGTATTACAAAGGAGAAGATTGTTGAGATTGCTGAGAATGCAAGCATTCCTAATAATACTGCCAGAAACGTCTTAAAGAAATCTTTCATAAAATCCAAATTTTATCAGATGCAACAACGCATACTTTGCAAAAATAATCAAAAAAATGCTTAAATTTGCGCCCGAAATGAAAAATCTGAGCATACGTGTTTTGGCAGCGCTTTTGGTCGTGTGGTACTCTATGAGTATCATAGGCTTTGGCGTACATACATGTTTAGAGAATAACAGGAGCTTTCTTACAAGTTTTGTAAATGGCTCAACTTGTGAGGATGTTCATCCAACCAAGGCTTGTGGATTTTCATGCTGCTCAAAAACAGAGCATAAATGCTGCTGCGCCAGACACGCTGATGATCATGAAACTCCTTCAGGTAGTCAGAAGTTTGAGCGCTCGAACTGCTGTTCCAATGATTATCAGCAGCTCGATATAACAGGTTCAGGTCAGGACAGAGGACTTGAATTGAATGTAATATCTCTGTATTCTCACGTCTGTTGTCATATATATCTGACAACTGACATCCTTACTTCGCATTCAGCGAATCACAGTTTACGAACATTACAAGACAGGTGTAGTAATGTAGGTGAACTGCGCCCTTTTCTTAGTGTTTGGCGTATCTGATTTATTTTATTTTTTCTCTTCCGTGTAATGCGGCGTGTGTCCCTTTTATCCTAAGCCAGGCAAAGGAACTAAAAAGGGGAAAGTCATAAAATAAAATCAGATAAAATGAAAAAGTACATAACATCGTTAATAATTACGCTTTGTGCCATAATGCCGTCCTCGTATGCACAGGTTACGGATTCACATGGTCACGTCGTTGATACTTCTGCTATATATGGTGATCGCGCAGATAGCCTCAATGCGGCTGTCTTTGTGTCGCGTCAGGCTGGAAATTATTTGTCGAAAGCTAAGGATATACGAACAGAAGTCATTTCTGCCGCAGGTTTGTGCAAGATGGCATGCTGTAATCTGGCAGAGAGTTTTGAGAATTCTGCGAGTGTCACCGTCGGCTATTCCGATGCTGTAACTGGAGCGCGTCAGATCAGACTCCTTGGACTTTCTGGAACATATACTCAGATGCTGGATGAAACCCGCCCCGTAATGAGGGGACTGTCTGCGCCGTTTGGCCTTTCATATGTGCCTGGGCAGTGGTTGGAGAGTATTCAGATTGCGAAGGGTTCATCGTCTGTAATCAATGGAGTCGAGTGTATGACGGGACAGATCAATATGGAGCACCGCAAGCCGACTGACGAGAAACCTCTCTTCCTTAATGCTGCGGTGATGAGCGATACCAAGATGGATTTCAATATAGCATCATCACTCCAGATGGGATATAAGTGGAGCACGGTGATTTTAGGACATGTGTCGGGTAATATAGCTTCGCATGATATGAATGGCGATGGCCTCCTGGATGATCCTAAGATGCTTCAGTTTAATCTTTCCAACCGTTGGCTGTATATGGCGGACAATGGTGTACAGGTCCGTTTCGGAGTGCGTGCGCTTCAGGATAGCCGCCTTGGCGGACAGGTCCTTCATGGGTCTGACGGCAATAAGGTCTTGTATGATAAGGACAACTTTATCCTGGACACTTTCGAGGCTGCGGGAAAAGTCAATGCGTGGGGATCAGACATCTTGAACAGATCGATTAACGGCTACCTTAAGGTTGGTGTTCCATTGAATGAGTCCAATAGTCAGAATATTGCGATGATTCTTGATTATAGTTATCAGGATATGGATTCATATTTTGGAGCGACCAAGTATTTGGCCGGACAGCATTCTTCATACTTGAATCTGTTGTATCAGAATGAGATAAATGAGTCACACAAGTTTACTCTTGGATTGAATGGTACATACGATATATACAATGAGGATTTCTTGAGGCAGATCTGGCTTATGAATGTGAAGGAGGCAGGTTGGAATGGAAGAACGAATCTGGCAAACGTGGGCGTGTTCGGAGAATATACATTCAAGGCGGGGGATAAGTTTTCTGCGATTGCCGGCTTGCGTGGAGACTGGTTTTATAAGCAGGGATTCAAGGTTTCTCCGAGAGTCACGTTAAAATATATGCCTGTGGATGAAATTGTCATCAGGGCTAATGGAGGACGTGGCTTGAGATATTCAACTCCTCTTGTTGACAATATCGGTGTCTTCTCGACCGGAAAGGAGTTCGTGGGAGCATATGGAGACCATATTCTTGAGGATGCGTGGACATTCGGAGGAAATCTTACATACTATCTTCCTTTCGGAGCGTCATCAAACACTTATTTGAGCTTCGACTATTTCAGAACCCAGTTCGCTCAGCAGATGGTCGTAGACTACGAGCAGGATCCGACAAAGATAGATTTCTATGCCCTTGACGGCCGCCAGTCCTATACTGACAATTATCAGATCGATTTCTCTGTTGATCCGGTCGAGCGCTTCAATATCACCGCTACATTCCGCTATACCAATGCAAAGATAGAGCTTAAAGGTAGCGAGGCTCCGGTTGAGAAGCCTATGACAAGCCGCTTCAAGGGAGTCCTGAACCTTCAGTATGCGACCAATCTGAACAAGTGGATCTTCGACTTCACCGCATCTCTGAACGGTTCATGCCGAGTTTATGACTTCATGAAGGACATGAAGGATGCTGACGGAAACCTCCTGTATAAGAATGGGAGGACTCCGGTATATCCGCTTCTTTATGCACAGGTCACACGCCGTTTCAAGGGATGGGACGTATATCTTGGAGCGGAGAATCTGACAAACTACCGTCAGAAGGAGGCTATTATCGGAGCAGACAATCCTTATCAGGCATCATTCGACGCAAGCTGCGTATGGGGACCTCTCATGGGTATCAAGGCACACATCGGATTCCGTTTTACACTTTGGAAAAAATCTTAATGAATATGAAAAAATCACTTATCATCATCATGACTGCCCTCATGGCATTTGCAGTATCATCATTTGCAGGTCCAAAGAAGAAGGGCGAACTCAAGGAGGTTACATTCAGTGTTCACCTCCACTGCGCAAACTGCGTGAAGAAAGTTCAGGAGAACATTGCATTCGAGAAAGGCGTAAAGGACCTTCACGTATGTATGGAAGACCAGATTGTCTATATCAAATATGATTCTGCAAAGACATCTGAGGAAAAACTCAAGGCTGCAGTCGAGGAACTCGGCTACAAGGTTGAGGGAAAAGTCGAGCAGGATGGCCACGGTCATTCGCACGGCCATTCACACTAAAGATCAAAAGGGCTGACCCGCGGGTCAGCCCTTCTTTGTCATATATGTTATTGAACTATCGCCATCGTCTTGATGCCTGGATTCTGGGGCGCGTGCTGAAAGCCTTCTGTGTTATACATCGCCTCCATTGTCTTTACGTCAGTTTCGGAAGAAAGTCCGCCGGCTCCTGCATTCTTATGCCATGTCCACTCGATGCTGAATTTTGCTTCCTTTTCGGTTATGAACGTGTTGAGCGGGAAGCTTACATATCCTCCAGCCAGTACATAGTCGACAACCTGCGGCGGAGTGATCTTGTCTCCGTTTGAATTATGTCTGAAGGTAAATCTGTATGTACCGGGAATCTCCTCATTGGTTTCGGGATCGATGATGCAGCCTTCGTGTACAAGATTTACAAGGTGGCTGGTCTCGCTTCCTACCTTGCTTGGGAAGAGGATCAGCATATTGATATAGCCTCCTGAAATCCATGCCTGCTCAATGTGTACGGGGTCCTGGGTCATTATCTCATCAGTGATGCCCTCCTGCGGCACAACATCCTTTGTCACAACTGTCGCAATCTGATTCACCCTCACATCGTATTCGTTATCTGCTCCCCCTGCTGTCCTGCTGAGGACATCGCATACGATGAATGCCCTCTTCATGCTGTTCAGGTCGCCGATGCACTGCTGGTCGACTACATTGAACTTATTGCCCTGGTCTGATACGAAGGTACCGTCTACCATGTTTCCCATTGTGGCATTGTTGTATTGGATCGTGTCGTCCTTCTGGCATGAAGTCTGGATTGATGCCGCGAGTATTGCGGCTACATAAATAAGTCCTTTCTTTATTCTAATCATTGCTGTTTCTTTTTTTCGTGCATCATTAGATGCACATTTGATCGGTTTCGTTGCATTTTCAGTCAAAACAAGATAACTTTGTTGGAGTTTCAATGATTTAAGATTCTAACCGACATCTGTAATGATAACATTCTTAATCTGTATTTTCCTGCTTGTGGCAGGATATCTTATCTACGGAAAGGTTGTCGCACGCCGTCTGGATGTGGACCCTTCCCGTCCCACCCCAGCCTATACTCTTCAGGATGGAGTGGATTACCAGCCTATGCCTACATGGAAGGTCTTCGTCATTCAGTTTCTTAACATAGCCGGCCTTGGACCTATATTCGGAGCTATTCTTGGTGCGGCATATGGCCCGGCATCTTATATATGGATTGTAGTCGGATGTGTGCTGATGGGTGCGGTTCATGATTTCTTCGCCGGAATGATGTCGATAAGGAACGGAGGAGCCAATATGCAGGAACTGACCGGAAAGTATCTGGGCCGTGGAATGAAGAATGTCATGAGCTTTGTTCTGGTGTTCCTTCTTATGGCGGTTGGTGTGTCTTTCATTTTAGGCCCTTCTGACCTGCTCAGTGCAATGACTGGCATGAGCAAGGAATTATGGCTTCTGATTATTTTTGCGTATTACATTCTTGCGACTCTGCTTCCGATTGACAAGATTATCGGAACGGTGTATCCTTATATGGGTGCAGTGCTGCTTTTCATGGCTCTTGGCGTTGGAGTAATGCTTGTTGCAGGTGATATCAGTGGTGCCCATGAGATGGTTGAACTCTCACCAGCCAATCTGGCTAACTGGCACTATAGTCCTGACAATAACATCCTGTTCCCGATGCTCTTTATTGTGATATCCTGCGGTGCCATTTCCGGTTTTCATGCCACTCAGTCTCCTCTTATGGCCAGATGTCTGAAAAACGAAAAGCATGCGCGCCCTGTTTTTTATGGCGCCATGATAGCGGAGGGAATTGTTGCAATGATCTGGGCAACAGCCGCTATGGCATATTTCGGCGGTCCTTATGAACTTAATGAGGCTATGGCAGGAGGAATGACGCCGAATATGGCTGTCAAGGAGATCTGCGAGAGCTGGCTTGGAAAGCTTGGAGCGGTCATCGCCATCATCGGAGTCGTATTCTGTCCCATCACCTCTGGTGATACAGCATTCAGAAGTCTTCGTCTTTCAATAGCGGACATGCTGAAGATTGATCAGAAGCCGATCTCAAAGCGCTTGTGGGTGAGCATTCCTATTTTCCTTGTGGCTTTCTTCTTCTGTAAGGTGGACTTCAGCAAGGCGTGGACGTTTTTGGGCATTTCCAATCAGATACTTGCCACTATTGTTCTATGGACGGGTGCAGCCTACCTTATAAACAAAGGAAAGAAGCACTTGATGTGCTCCCTTCCTGCAGCTTTCCTGACCTATGTATGCGTCAGTTATCTTCTTGTGGCCCCTCACGATAAGGCCGGACTTCATCTCTCACCTGAGTTTGGCAATTGCATAGGCGTGGCTGTTGCCGTAATCCTGTTTGCCTTCTGCCTGATAAAAGGAAGAAAAGCTTGCCGAAACAGGGCCTCTATGCAAGATATTTCTTGCGAGTAGGACGGCCGATAAGCTGGATGTCAAATCCTTCAATCTTGTAACCCTTTACTCTTTTGCGGCAAAGGTGTGATTCGATGAGGCTTACCAGCTCGTCGTCGATCACGTCTCTGAACACATGGTTGTCCTTGTCGTAGAAGTGCAGATGCTTGAATGTGTTCACATCAAAATACATTTTGTTATTTGAACTCATTCTGTAGTGGTAGATGCCCAGCATGGCCATGTGGGTAAGAATGTTGTATACAGAAGCTACTGTGACTTTGGCTGTTCCTTTTTCCTTGATGGCGTCTGTAACCATATCGGCGCAGGCATGACCGAGTTCCATCATGACCTCGTGAACGGCAAGCCTCTGAGGTGTTGCCTTAAGTGAGTTCTTTTTTAGAATTGCCTTGAATTCGTCGATGTTTGGGCACTTGTGTGTATTCATAGTCGTTTCCTTTATGATGCAAAGATATTTCTTTTGGTCCAAAACACAAAATAAATTTGAAAAATTCTAATCTAAGCAAGTAATTTTGTCTGGCAAACCCGTAGACGGTATGAAAAGGAAGAAGTTTGGAAATTATGAATCGTATGCTCTTGTGACAGGAGCTGCCTCTGGTATGGGGCGTATTTATGTGCGTAGGCTCGCCCAGATGGGATATAATGTGGTAATGGTCGATATAAATGCCAAAGGCCTTGATGAGACAGAATCTTTGGTAAAAGATGACATACGGGACCCACGCTTTAAAACAGTTGTTCTTGTCCAGGATCTTTCGGTATCTGACGCAGCCGACAAGATATTTGATGCAACCCAGGAGCTTGGCTGCAATGTAGAGGTGCTTGTGAACAATGCCGGAATCATGTATTGCCAAGGCATCGCTGAGACCTCTGAGCGTGCGCTTAAGCTCATCACTATGGTTCACATGGTCACCCCACTGATGCTATGTCGTAAATATGTGGTCGGAATGAAAGAACGGGGGTGTGGATATATACTTAATATCTCTTCTCTTGCCGCTTGGATGATATGGCCCGGCATCGGTATGTATGGGTCGACAAAGCGCTTTGTCAAGGACTATTCGCGTGAGCTTAGAATCGAGTGCCGGAAGACAGGTGTCAGCGTGACTAACGCTTATTTTGGGGCAGTTGATACCCCTCTTGTCCCATTGAAGGACAGTCTGCGAAAGCTTGCAAGGGGCCTGGCGGTCATGATACGTCCGGAAAAGGCAGTCGACAAGGCCTTGCGTGCGACATTCAGGCGCCGGAAAGGCGTTATGCCAGGGGTGCTCAATCATATATTCAGACCTTTATGCATAATAATGCCTGACTGCCTTTTGGGGTGGATTTACAGAAAGGCGAAGCCTTATCTTATGAAAGTCTGAGAAAAAGCATTATATTTGCAGTTTGCGCAAACAAAATTCTACTATGGAAACAATTAATTGTCTTATCATCGGTGGCGGCCCTGCAGGTTATACTGCCGCAATTTATGCATCCAGAGCGGATCTCGCTCCAGTTCTATACGAAGGAATCCAGCCTGGAGGCCAGCTTACTACAACAACTGATATTGAAAATTATCCGGGTTTTGAGAACGGAATTTCCGGTCAGGTTCTTATGGATACCATGAAGGCGCAGGCAGTCCGTCTAGGAGCAGACCTTCGTACAGGTGCCGTGACTCAGGCAGATCTCTCCCAGAGACCTTTCAAGGTGGTTATTGACGGAGAGAAGGAAGTATATGCCCAGACTCTTATCATTGCTACCGGAGCGACAGCCAAGTATCTTGGCCTTCCGTCTGAGATCAAGTACAGAGGACTCGGAGTGTCGGCATGTGCGACATGTGACGGATTCTTCTACAGAAGGAAGACTGTAGCTGTTGTAGGTGGTGGAGATACTGCTTGTGAAGAGGCTACATATCTCGCAGGTCTTTGCAAGAAGGTCTATATGATTGTTCGTAGAGACGTTCTTAGAGCTTCTGAGGCAATGCAGGAGAGGGTAAGAAATACAGAGAATATCGAAATACTCTGGAACTGCAATACTCAGGAAGTGCTTGGTGACGAGTACGGCGTAACAGGTGCAAGACTTCTCAGAAAGGACGGAGAGGTGTTTGACATCGCAGTGGACGGATTCTTCCTCGCTATCGGACATCATCCTAATTCCGAGCTCTTCAATCAGTGGGTGGCAGTAGACAAGGAGGGCTATATCATCACAGACGGCAAGACATCTAAGACAAATGTCGAGGGAGTGTTTGCTGCAGGTGATGTGCAGGATCCGCTCTACAGACAGGCTATCACAGCCGCAGCTTCAGGTTGCCGTGCGGCTCTGGATGCTGAGAAATTCCTTAAAATGCAGAAATAGAAATGAAGATCAGGACTTTTATTTTGGTCATTGCAGCTCTTGCCGCATCGGTTTCATGCAAGTCGCAGTATGAACTGCTGCTGAACAGCAATGACGTCGATGCCAAGTATGATGGTGCGTTTGCATACTTCAATGAAGGAAAATATTCAAAGGCGGCGTCGCTCTTCGAGTCTCTGGCTGTGCTGACCAATGGTACTGAAAGAGACGACACTGTCAGATATTACTGGGGTCTGAGCAATTATAAGTTCAAGGACTATTATACTGCCGAGACCAACTTTGAAAAGTTCATAGAAAGCTATCCGCGCAGCCCGTTCACTTCTGATGCACGTTATCTCAGAATTGATTGTCTGTACCGTCAGACATTGAGATATGAACTGGATCAGAGTCCTACATATAAGGCTATGAATGCAATTTCCGAGTATATTCTCGAGTTTCCGGATAACTCCCACATGAAGGAATGCCGTGATATGCTTCAGGAACTCAATGACCGACTTGACAAAAAGGCATACGAGGCAGCCAAGCTTTATTATAAGATGGAGAACTATCTGTCCTCACGCGTGGCTTTCAGAAATGTGCTGAAGGACGATTCGGAGAACATATACAGAGAAGATATTCTTTATTATATCGCGATGTCTTCGTATAAATATGCCCACTTGAGTGTGCCGTCAAAGCAGAAGGAAAGGTATTTGACTTTCGTGGATGACTACTACAACTTCATCGGAGAGATTCCCGAGTCACACTATAGAAAGGAGCTTGATGCGGTATATAACAAAGCGCAGAAGGCCCTTGGAAGACATGGCGTAGAGACAGAGGATGCCGAAATGTCAGAGCGTGACTTTGCGAAGGAGAGAAAGAAAGTCATAAAAGAAGCAAAAAAATCAGCCAAGGAAGAAAAATAATTGAAACCCTACCCGAAACCGAGGGGTATAATTAAGTAGAAGAAATAAAAATCAATATAAAAATGGCAAACAAGAAGACACCTACAAACACATTGACAAGAGACCTCAGCGATCTTGCAGCTCCTACAGGAAACATTTATGAGACAGTGGTAATTCTCTCAAAGAGAGCAAATCAGATTGCAATCGCTGAGAAGAAGGAGCTTACAAGAAGACTTGAGGATTTCAAGAACGACCGCGATACTATGGAGGAGGTATTCGAGAACCGCGAGCAGATCGAGATCTCAAAGTACTATGAAAGACAGCCTAAGCCAAGCCTTGTCGCTATCGAGGAGTTCAAGGAAGGTGAGGTTTCATATAGAATGGCAAAGCAGGACGAGGAATAATCTATGCTGACTCGGCTTCAGGTCAAGAATTATGTATTGATAGACTCTCTGGAAATTGATTTTCCGGAGGGTCTGATCATTATTACGGGACAGACAGGAGCTGGAAAGTCCATTCTCCTTGGTGCTCTCTCCCTGATCATGGGAGCCAAGGCTGATGCCGCCATGGTGTCAGAAGGAGCCGATAATTGTGTCGTTGAGGCAGAATTCGATTCTGTAGACGACTCTATAAAAGTCCTGCTTGAGGAAAATGAGGTTGAGTGGGAGTCAGGCCATCTTATAGTCAGAAGGGTAGTTAACCGTTCAGGGCGCTCAAGAGCCTTTGTAAATGATTCTCCTGTTCCTGTTACTCTTCTACAGGAAATATCAGGCAGAATAATAGACATTCATTCTCAGCATCAGACACTCCTTCTGTCTGACAAGCATTTCCAGCTTGGTATGCTGGACGACTATGCCGGCAATAAGGAACTGCTTGCAAGATGCATGCAGGCATGGCAGACTCTTTCTGGACTTAAGTCAAGACTTTCTATAGTTCAGGCAGGTATCGCGGCGGCAGCAAGAGACCGTGATTACAATGACGCACAGCTAAAACAGCTGGAGGCCGCATCCCTTGTCGAAGGCGAACTCGCAACGCTCGAGGAGGAGCAGAAGCAGCTGGCAAATGCTGAAGAGATAAAGAACTGTCTCGGCGGTGCGGAGGAACTTTTCTCTCCGTCTTCCAGCTCGGAAATGATGCCTCTTGATTCGATTCTGAAAGAGATTGACAAGCTTCTTTCAAAAGCTGCCAGATTTGTTCCTGAGGCTTCGGAACTGGCTGAAAGGGTAGTGTCATGCAGACGTGAGCTGGATGATGTGTATTCCGAGGTTTCCTCATTGAATTCCCGCGTGGACATGTCAGGTGACAGACTGACTGCAGTTGAGGACAGAATGTCTCTTATATACGACCTGCTTCACAAGCATGGATGTGCAGATGAAGCAGAGCTTATTGCCTTGAGAGACCGTCTGTCATCAGAATTATATGGTTCAGAGAAGTTGGAGGAGGAAGCCGAAGAGTTACGCGCCTCAATAGCTTCGTTGTCTTCAGAACTTGATGAGATTGCCTCTGAACTTCACTCTGTGCGTGTAAATGCCGCCCAGCCGTTCGCAGAAAGCATCCAGGACTCCGTTCGAGGTCTTGAGATGCCATACGCAATATTCGAGGTATCTGTTAATGATGCGCCTCTTTCCGGCACCGGATCTGATGGCGTGACATTCCGTTTCTCTTCAACAGGAAGGAATCCTATTGACATTGCCAAATGCGCATCTGGCGGTGAGATGTCACGTATTATGCTTTCGCTCAAGGAAATGATGTCCCGCTTCTCTAAGATGCCGACCATGATCTTTGATGAGATCGACACGGGAGTGTCTGGTAGTGTCGCAGATAAGATGGGTTCCATGATCTGTGAAATGGGCACCAAAATGCAGGTGTTCGCTATTACCCATCTACCTCAGGTCGCAGCCAAAGGCTCGGCACATTATCTGGTGGAGAAGCATGTCGGCCCGGATGCCAAAGCCGTTTCTACTATAAGGATGGTATCTGGTGATGAACGTGTAATTGAAGTTGCCCGTATGCTCAGCGGGTCGGTCCTGACACCTGCTGCTATGGCAAACGCTAGGTCTCTGCTTGGCGAGGACTAGTCTCTGTAATATCCCATGACGATTGAGTAGTCTTCGCAATAGCGTACTCTTTTTACTCCATTGTTGATGTAACCACCGTTTCCGTTCTGCTGGAATTTGAAGTGACTCTGAAGTTCTTCCTTTTCACCTTCCTCAGTTGTGATGTACGACATCCAGTTTGTCGGGTGTTCTGAAATGAGTCTGATGAAGTAATTTGCCAGATCATATCCTTGGAAAGCAAACTGAGTAGGCTCTGTTCCGAACATTGCACGGTATTTCATTATAAATCCCTTTACCAGGTCGTTTTCATAATCGATGAAATACGAAAGACTTGCGTGCAGAGATGTCTTGTGGAAGTTTTCGACCTCGATAGTTTCGAATGTTCTTATCTTGGCTGGCGCATAAAGCTTGACATTGAATTTGTTGTGAACGATCAGATTCAGGTTTCTTACGGCGTCGTTCACAAAAGCTTCACTTTCAGAAGCTATCACCACTCTGTTAGTACCGGTTTTAGTCATGACTGCCTCCAGTGATGACTGGATGTTTCTGCCTTCAAGGATGCTGTATGAGAAAGGGGTATATTGAATGCTGCTTCTGTCAATGATTGATTTGAGCACTCTGCCAGCGTCGTTCTGTCTGGCCTCCTTTTCTGAGATTACTATTACCTTGTTGTCTGCAGAATGCATGCTGCCGGACTGCAGCCAATTGGCAATGTCAGAGAATTGAGCGTACTGTGATGCTGGAGCCTGAATGATGTTTCTGTATTTTGTTGTGAGCTTTTCTGCTTTCTGGTCAAGAGGGGATACAATCGGACATGCCCCGTTGATTCGTGTTGCGATCTGTTCGATGTCAGCAGGCGCTACCGGGCCGATGATGATCTCACTGTTTTTAAGGTCGTCGGTCGGGATGCTTGAATGTCCGGCGGAAATGTCATATACATTCAGATGAACCTCTGTTCCTTTTTCCTTGAACTCCCTTGCAGCCAGCAGAATGCCGCTGTAGAAATCCATGTTGTTTCTATTGCTGCTTGTGCCGGTAGCCTTGAGTGGAAGTATCAATGAAAGATTGACTGTGTGTTTCTGAAAATTGTTCCAATAATCCATTACAAACAGCGTGTCTGAGTATTGGTCGAGGTCTGTGCTTTCTTCTTCTGCAGCAGGTTCCTCTTCGCTGCTTGCTTCAACTGCCGGGATTTCGGCATATACCGGAGTGTCTCTCTTAATTTCGTCAGCAGGGATGATCAGGACCTGTCTGTTCTTGATCTTGCGGTTTGTAAGGGCGTTGGCCTTGATTATGGATTCTTCAGATACGTTGTATTTGGCTGCGATTGCAGGCAGGTCTTCGTACCACTTTACAGTGTGTTTGATCTCTCCGGATATAGTGCGTACTGGCTCCTCCTCTTTGATTATGACTTCCTCTGCTTGCGGCCCTTCAGCCTTTTGAGGAGCAGCCTCCACCATCGGAATGTTTATGATGTCATTTTTTCTCAGACCGTTCTCTTTTACAGAAGGATTGTACTTATATATGTCTTCTATGCTGACATTGTATGCCTTGCTGATCGAGAACAAAGTCTGCCTCTCCAGAACGATATGGGAATAGAATACCTTTCCATCGATCTTTACCTTGTCCTTTGAAATAGTGACCGGAGTAGCGACATATTCCTGTGCTCCTGCAGTCTGATAAAGTGATGTGCCTGTCGTCATGAGTGCGACAAGTCCACATATGATGAGATTTGCTATTCTTCTTTCCATATCATATTTCTTTTGCAAATTCTATAAGTCCTTCAGCGAAACTCTTCCATGAGAGTCTTTCCTTTTCAAGGCGGATGTTCTCAATAAATTTTGTCTTCAGTTCCGGGGTGCTGAAATATCGTACGATTTCTTCAGCTATGGTTTCCGGTCTTCCGTCCGATGCGACGATACCTGTTCCTCTGTCTCCGATTGTTTCCTTCAGTCCTCCGACGTCTGTAACAATCATCGGCACTTCGAAATGGTACGATACCGAACTGATGCCGCTCTGTGTTGCACTTCTATATGGCAGTACGGCCAGGTCAGCTGCCGAGAAGTAGTCCTTCACTTCTGAGTCCTTGACGTACTTCAGCCATGAATGTACTCTGTCCTTGTTTGGCAGCCTGTCAATGATCTGCTGGTATTTCTCAAATGAACCGTATGGCTCACCTGCGATTATCAGCTGGTAGTCTTCCGGAAGTTTCCCGAATGCCTCAAGAAGGATGTCCAGTCCTTTGTATGTGCGTATAAGTCCGAAGAACAGGATGTTTTTCCTGCCTTTCTTCAGCCCCAGTTTCTCTTCAGCCTCATGGCGAGGCAGTTTATCTCCAAAGTGAGAGTATAGTGGATGCTGCTGTACTTTGTAGACCGCATCATGCTTAAGGTCAAGAAGATCCTTCGATACGGCTTCGCATAATGTCATGCAGCCTGTGCTCCCCTTGAGAAAGTATTTTGTCAATGGGGCATCAAAGAAGTGGGGCTCGTGAGGTATGACATTGTCAAGAATTGAAATTACCTTGCAATGTTTCTTCATCTTCCTTGTTATGTAGCCCAATGACGGAGCGAAGTACGACATCCAGTACCTTACAATCAGCAGGTCCGGCTTCCAGTCGCGTATCGCCCGGTAGGTTTTCCCGTATGAAAACGGATTGGCCGTATCCAGCAGAGATTCGCTCTCCACCGGTACGGCCTCGTCGTCTGGTGTCACGTACTGTGTCTTTCCCGGGAAGAGGAATTCAGGATATTGTCTCTTGAAGTTGAATGCCTTGACAACATGCTCTTTGCTCAGTTCGTCATAAAGGCATGCATTAAACTGAGAGATCCCTCCTCTGTAAGGGTAAAAACAGGACAGTATCGCGATTTTCAATTATAAAGTCTTATTTAGATGCTTTGTACTCTGCATTAAGTCCAGCGAGAACATCTGCAGTGATGTCGAGTGAAGGATCCGCTGTGAGCACTGGAGTGCCGAGGTTTGTGGCTCCGTCGTTAGGAATGTCTCCCTGAGTGAGGAGGATCATGGCGAACTTCTTCTCCTGGTTGTACTTTGCGATGAATGTGTTGATTGCATCGTTTACAGTGTTGTTCATTACGAGAAGCTCCTCGTTTGCAGTTGCCTGCATCTTAGCCTGCTCCTGCTGGATCTCCTGGTCTTTCTGTGCGAGATACTGGTTGTATTCAACCTCCATCTGCTGGATCTCCTGAGCCTTTGTCTCCGCTACAGACTGAGTGTAGAGACCCTTGCTGTATTTATCCTGGAATTCGTTAGCTGCCTTTGTGAGCTTGTCCTGCTTTCTCTTGATCTCAGTTTCAATGCTCTTGACCTTTGATTCCATAGTCTTTGTAAGTTCTGAGATCTTCTTCTCAGCAGATGCGCTAAGGTCGATAGCCATCTGATACTCGGACATAAGGCGTGTCATGTCAACATATACGATTGAGCCAGCTGGTGCGAGGATTACAGAAGTTGAGTCTGCAGATGCAGCTGCAGTTGCTTCTGCTTCAGAGCTGTTGCTGCCGTTGCCACATGCTGTGAAAATCATTGAAGCGCTGAGAATGAGAGCGCTGAGTGTGTAGAATGTCTTTTTCATTATTATGTTTAGTTTTATTATTTATTCCATGTCAGGCGTGCTGATTGCGCGCAAACCACAAAGGTAGTTAAAAAATCTTGACTTTTGACAGATATGCCTGTATTGTTTTCTCCAATCCCATGTATAAGGCGTCAGAGATAAGTGCATGGCCGATTGAAACTTCTGATATATAAGGGATGTTTCTGATAAAGAACTCAAGGTTGTCGAGGTTCAGGTCGTGTCCGGCATTCAGTTCCAGACCGCACTCTTTCGCTACTCTTGCTGTTTCGATGAACGGTGCGACAGCTGCAGCAGGGTTTACCGGAAACATGTCGGCATACGGCTCAGTATATAGCTCGACTCTGTCGCAGCCGCAGTGTGCTGCCGCTTCTGCCATTCTCGGGTCTGCGTCTACAAAAATGGATGTCCTGATGCCTTTGCTGCGGAATTCCTTGCAGACCTCCGCCAGGAAATCCTTGTGCCTGATGGTGTCCCAGCCTGCATTTGATGTGATGGCGTCTTCGGCGTCAGGGACGAGGGTGACCTGATGGGGGACTACCTCGCACACCAGATCAATGAATGAAGGGATCGGATTTCCTTCAATGTTGAATTCTGTTGTGATGAGCGGACGGATCTCCCTGACATCTGCATACCTGATGTGCCTTTCATCTGGTCTAGGGTGTACGGTTATGCCTTCGGCTCCGAATTTCTCGCAATTTACAGCGGCCTGGGCTACATTCGGCATGCTGCCTCCGCGAGCATTTCTTATCGTTGCTATTTTGTTGATGTTGACGCTGAGTTTGGTCATGATTTCTATATATTATATAGTGTTCGAACGGCAAAAATATATAATAAACTTCAATTTTAAAGAATAATGTGCTATTTTTGAAAGTTGTTTTAATGAAAAGTACCTATGAAGATCGCAGTATATGTAGGTAAGGAAGAGGCTGGATCTGAATCCAGAGTGAGGGAGATGCTGAGTCGCCTTGAGAAATCCGGCGTGACTTTTTATCGTATTGAGGCTGGGCAGACTCCCGAGCCTGATACTGATATGCTTATGAGCATAGGAGGAGACGGAACCTTTCTTACTGCATCGATGATGGTAGCGCAGATTGACATACCTGTTGTCGGTGTCAATCTGGGACGTGTGGGCTTTCTGTCCGAAAATCGCCCTGAGGATGTTGCTGAGGCACTTCTGGCAAGGGATTACGCTTTAGAGGATCGTGCACTGTTGAAGTCAGTACTTAAAGGCTCGGAACATAAGGAATCGTATGCGCTGAATGAGGTGACGGTTCACAGGAGCGGTGCGGCGATGCTGGCCGTGGATGTCGTCATCGATGGTGTGAATCTTCCAACATATTGGGCGGATGGCCTGATAGTGTCGACCAGCTCAGGTTCAACAGCATATTCATTGAGCGCCGGAGGTCCGATCGTATTGCCGGCGTCTCAGGTTTTGATTATAACCCCGATAGCTCCTCATAACATGAATGTGCGCCCGTTGGTTATCCCTGACAGCTCGCAGATATTGCTGAGGGTGCATTCGCGCGACAATGATGTTATCTATACGTCCGATAACAGGAGTATGAAGATCGAGGAAGGGTCGGAACTTGAAATATCCTTGGCACAATTTTCGCTTAAGCGCGTCCGGCTCAATAAATCTGATTTTATCAATGCCCTGACCGAAAAACTTTATTGGGGTGAAGATGCAAGAAACCGCAAATAGTATGTCAATTGAAAAAGGTAATGTTCCAGTTCATGTTTCGATGATCATGGATGGAAACGGCCGTTGGGCCAAAGAAAGAGGCAAAGAACGTGTCTATGGACATTTCGAGGGTGTCGAAAGTGTCAGGGCATGCGTCGAGGCTGCTGTCGAATCAGGTGTGAAATACCTTTCCATATATGCCTTTTCTGAAGAGAATTGGAATCGCCCTCAAGAAGAGGTTGATGCCCTTATGGCCTTGATGGTCAAGGCTATGGCTGCCGAAATGCCTTCTTTGGACAGGAATGGTGTGCGTTTCATGGTGGTGGGAAACCGCGATCGCCTTGCTCCTGAGCTTAATGAGGTGATTGACTCGTGCATGGAGCAGACTGCCCATAATGATACGTTGACTTTGATTGTGCTTCTAAGTTACAGCGGCAAGTGGGATATCCTTCAGGCAGCAAAGAAGCTTGCTTTGGAACTTCGTGATAATCCTGAAAAGGAGGATGAACTTCTGAACATGGATGTCAACGGATTCGATAAGTATCTCTCTACGGCCGGTATTCCTGATCCGGATCTTATAGTGAGGACTTCTGGGGAATGCCGATTGAGCAATTATTTCCTGTGGCAGGGTGCTTATTCCGAACTTTTGTTTGTGGATACTCTTTGGCCTGATTTCAGAAAGGATAACTTCTTCCAGGCTGTCGAATACTATACAAAACGCGACAGGCGATATGGAAAAGTCAAATAATTGCGTATATTTGCAGTTTTGAAATTAAGGAGATTGAGATGAGAATTATTCGAATGGCCGTTACCATGCTAGCCTTGGCGCTGACCCTCCCTATGTGGGCACAGACCAAAGGCAGTGATGTGGTAGTGGACTATAACAATCCAAAGAAATACATTGTCGGTGGAGTAAGGGTTGAGGGAAACAGCTATTACTCTTCTGAACAGATACTTCAAGTTGCTGGTCTTCATAAAGATATGGAGATAACCGTACCAAGTGAAGACCTTTCGTCTGTTGTAACCAGACTTTGGGCGCAGAGATATTTTGAGGATGTGACTCTTTCCATAGATTCAATCGCACCGTCCCGTGATACTGCGTTTTTCAAGGTTACGCTGATAGAGAGACCTCGTGTCTCACGTTGGGTTTTCAGCGGCGTGAAGTCCGGTGAGGAGAAGGAACTCAGGGAAAGACTCAATTTCAGACGAGGAACTGAATTCTCAGAATATATATCCAAGACCTCTGTAGACATCATCAAGAGGTACTATAAGGAAAAGGGCTTCCTCAATGTCAATGTGGATGTAAATACCAAGAAGGATACCGTCATCAGAGGAGCGATCCGCGTCCAGTTTGCTGTCGATCGTGGTCCTAAAGTAAAGATCAAGACGATAACCTTCAAGGGAAATGATCATGTCAAGGAGTCAAAGCTCGTGCGCTCGATGAAGAAGACAAGAGATGCGCGTCTTCAGAACTTCTTCAGTTCCAAGAAGTTCAATGAGCAGGAATATGAGAATGACAAGCGTGCCATGATCAGCGTGTTCAATGAAGCCGGATACCGAGATGCAAGAATCGTAAAGGATTCAATGTATTTCATTGAGCCGGGACGCCTTCAGATTGATTTCGAGATCGATGAAGGAAAGCAATACTTCTTCAGAGACATCACATGGACAGGAAACTCTGTTTATACAACAGAGGACTTGAATCGGATCCTGATGATCAACAAAGGTGATGTTTATGATGTCGTCACTATGGAGAAGCGCCTTTTCGGAGGCGGAAAGCAGAGCGAGTATGACGTTTCCAAAGCATACCGTGATAATGGTTACCTGTTCTTCAACATCCAGCCGGTTGAGCTTAACATTGAAGGAGACTCAGTAGACGTGGAGCTGCGTGTGGTCGAGGGTAAGCCTGCGACTCTAAATAATATCGTCATCAACGGAAACGACCTCACCAACGAAAGGGTAGTGCGACGTCAGTTGTTCACCCTTCCGGGTTATCTTTTCAGCCAGTCTGAATTCGAACGCTCTATCCGAGAGATTGCATCAATGGGACAGTTCGATCCTGAGGCCATAATGAGTGAAGGAGGATATTCTCTTCTTCCTAACCCGAACAACAATACTGTCGATATCGTGTACAATGTAACGGAAAAGCCTTCAAGCCAGCTTGAACTTTCCGGAGGATGGGGAGGAAATACCTTTGTGGCTACTGTCGGTGTCAGCTTCAACAACTTCTCCACAAGAAGATTCTTTGACAAGACTGCATGGCGTCCTGTACCGCTGGGAGATGCCCAGAACCTGTCTTTCCGATTCCAGACAAACGGAACATATTACACCAGCCTTTCGGCAAGTTTCTCAGAGCCTTGGCTCTTCGGAAAGAAGCCGACCTCGCTTAATATGTCTCTTTACTATACTCGTCAGACAAACTCATACCTTGCTTTCAATATCCTGAACAATGACCAGTATATGGAGGTGTATGGTTTTGCTGCCGGTATAGGAAAGCGTCTGAAATGGCCTGATAACTACTTCGTATTGTATAACCAGTTGAGCTGGCAGACATATAAGCTTCAGGATTGGGCATACCAGTTCATGTTCAGGACAGGTATTTCACATAACCTCAGTTATACACTCAGTCTTTCGAGAAATTCAACTGACCAGCAGATCTATCCGCGTGTGGGATCGGACTTCAGCTTCTCGCTTCAGCTGACACCTCCATACTCTCTGCTGAGAAAGAATAACTATGGTGTTCTTGATGCGGACGGAAATCCGACCAAGGTGAGCGACTGGAGAGATATCAATTACAGTCTCCAGACATCTCAGGACAGATACAGATGGATCGAGTATCACAA
>JAZOPY010000010.1:0-19106 GCA_045655825.1 Candidatus Cryptobacteroides sp.
AATGACCCTTCACTCATTATGCCCGACACCAAGGAGTGGTGGTACGAGACCGCCGAGCCGGGTTGGGTGAACAATGAGCTTCAGACTTACGTTGCCGGTCGCACCGGCGATATCATCACAGCCGATGTGAGTGACGGCACCCTTAAGATCCGCGCGATCAAGAGCGGAAGCAGGGTGTATTCGGCACGTGTGAACACACGAAAGAACTGGACCTATGGCTACTTCGAGGCACGCCTCAAGCTGCCGAAGGGCAAAGGCACTTGGCCTGCTTTCTGGATGATGCCTTCAGTGTGGTCAGGATGGCCTGACGGAGGCGAGATCGACATCATGGAACATGTGGGATGCGTACCTACAGAGGTGTCGTCATCGATCCACTGCAAGTCATATTACCATGCCATCGGAACCCAGAAGACCGCTGCCCGTAAGATCGCGGGCGTAATGGATGAGTTCCACACATACGCCCTTGAGTGGACTCCGGAATATATCAAGACATACGTGGACGGCAAGCAGCTGTTCTACTACAATCCGGACGACTATTCTCAGGGACGCAACGCCAACACATGGCCTTTCGACAAGCCTTTCGAGCTCAAGCTCAACCTCGCATGGGGCGGAGACTGGGGTGGAATGATGGGCGTGGACGAAAGCTGCCTTCCTGCAACATATGAAATCGATTACGTACGTGTTTTCCAGAAATAAATAATATGAAAATGATAGCAAAACTATTGGCTCTGGCCCTTTTGGCGGCCTCATGCTCTGGTCCTGCGCAGACTGAAACTCCTAAGGGAGGATCGGTGCAGGTGAACCCTGCCGAAATCAATGTGGATTTTGAAGAGCAGGTTATTGAAGTTACTGTGACTGCAGATGCTGACTGGGGATCGTCGGTTGCAGACCCGACATGGTGTACTATCTACCCTACAGGTGGAATCAAGGGCGAGACAAAGGTAAAGGTTACCATCAAGAAGAATATCCTTACCGAGGCCCGTCAGAATGAGATCACATTCAGGACAACTTCGTCAAAGACTGTTGTCAAGGTCGCTCAGGAGACCAGCTCCACAGGCGAGGCTATGTTCGTGCCTGAAGGCTACAAGCTTTTCTGGAGTGATGAGTTTGACGGCCCGTCACTTAATACTGACAACTGGACATGCGAGATCGGACGTGGAAGCAACGGCTGGGGTAATTCGGAGCTCCAGTATTACACAGACCGCACTGAAAATGTGGACGTTCGTGACGGCAAGCTCGTGATCACAGCCCGCAAGGAGAGTTATCAGGGAGCTACAGCTACTTCTGCACGTCTGATCACCCTTGGCAAGGTGTATTTCAAGTATGGCTATGTTGTGGCTTCAATCAAGCTTCCTAAGACAGCGAACGGTCTGTGGCCGGCATTCTGGATGATGGGCAATGACTTCAAGTCGAAGGGATGGCCTAACTGTGGCGAGACCGATATCCTTGAGATGGGACATTCCAACGGCTTCAACAACCGTCAGGAGACCTTCCTCAATGGTGCATGCCACTGGGGCGCACCGGGCCATCAGTACTATGCACGTGACATCAACAACAAGTACTCGGTTCAGGACGGTGAATTCCATACATTCACATGTATATGGACAGAGGACAAGATCTCAATGTACATCGACCTCGAGACCTATCCGGATGCCAAGCCATATTTCGAGATGGCTCTCAAGGACTTCGGAGACAATGAGTTCCGTAAGGATAACTTCATCCTCCTGAATCTTGCAGTCGGCGGAAACTTCCCTGGCATCCATGATATCAACAAGGTTACGGCCCTCAATAACGGCCCTGCCGAAATGGAGGTCGACTACGTACGTGTATTCCAGAAGAAATAATCTCCGATATGAAAAGAATACTATTCATACTTGCTGTCGTCGCAGCTCTGACGCTTTCATGTCAGAAGCCTGAGCCGGACAGCACCAAGACTCCTGCCAAGTCATATCCCGGCTATAAGGAACTGCTGGAGGCTTACGACGCCGGCAAGGTTTTCAAGGAAGTCCAGCCTTCGGCGGAAGTCAATGTCGTTGTGTTTGAGGACGGCTCGAAGATAAATGTGCCTGTGTCCTCTTTCATGATTTACGATCATACGAAGACTCCAGCTCCGACTGTCGAGGTTGAGACCGGCATGCAGTGGTGGTCGATCGGCGGACAGATGACAGGAATCAAGGCCCTGCATTCTGCTCTCTCTAAATATGATGCTGAGCCAGTGTATGTCTATTACGACGCCAATACATTATATATGTATGTCAGCAACCGAGCCTTCCTGAAGTTCGCCAGCAACCGTATGACTCCTGAGGAGGAACTTGCCCGTCGTCAGAATATCCCTGTCATAGAGATCGATACAGGCGGAAAGGGCATATACGACAAGGAAAATTATGTCAAGGGTACAATAACCATCAAGGATCCGGAGAAGCTTTATAGTGATGTCGAGGAGTTCTCAGCACCGATGGGTATCCGTGGTCGCGGAAACTCCACATGGAGCTTTCCTAAGAAGCCATGGAAGGTCAAGCTGGACAGCAAGGCGTCGATCTTCGGCATGGGAGCCGACAAGGAGTGGTGTCTGCTTGCAAACTATTCAGACCGCACCTTGATGCGCAACATCCTTGCGATGAAGCTGTCGGAAATCTGCGGATTTGCATGGACTCCTCACATGTATAGCGTTCATGTGTACCTGAATAATGAATATCAGGGTGTATATACGTTCTGCGAGCATAAAAAGGTATCTTCTGACCGCGTTGACATAGATGTGGATGCAGGGGATGTGTACCTTGAGATCGAGCAGCAGCAGGATGAAACTACATGCTGGTGGACCGGAATGGGGGTTCCTATGATGTTCAGTGATCCTGAAGAGCCTTCTGCAGCGCTTCTTGCAGAGATCCAGAAGCATTTTGACGACTTTGAGGACGCGCTGTACAGCAAGGATATGGCTGATCCGAATAAGGGTTATGCAGCTTATATCGATGTAGACTCATTCATTGACTATTACATCGTTCAGGAACTTGCAAAGAACACCGACGGCAACCTGCGCAAGAGTTCGTTCATCACTAAGAAGAAGGGCGGCAAGCTTGTCATGCACCATCTCTGGGACTTCGACCTTACCTTCGGAAACAGCGGCGGACTTCTCCATGATCCGGAGGGCTTCTTCATCAAGGATTATACTCCTGGCTGGTATATCGGAGACAACTGGTTCAACAGGATGATGAAGGATCCGGCATTCGTTGACAGATTGCAGGCGCGCTGGAACGAGCTTTATCCTCAGCTTGTGGCAATGGTGGGCTTTATAGATGAGCAGGCGCTCATTCTTGACAAGGCCCAGCAGCAGAACTTCAAGGTATGGAGTATATGGGAGTCTGTGGACTGGGTGGACTGCCCGTCACTGGGTTCATATACAAAGGAAGTTGCCTTCCTTAAGGAGTTCTACTCGAAGCGAGTGGAGTGGATGAATACAGCTATAAACAAACTATAACCATGAAAAGACTGATGACCATTCTGGCCCTGGCGCTCTGCTGCCTGGCCTGCACACAGAAACCTCAGGCAGAAGCGGACCTTCCGAAGGACGCCTTTGTCCGTGTAAGCGGCCCTTACCTTATCGAACCTGATGGCGATACACTCTTCATCAAGGGTACAAACCTCGGAAACTGGCTCAATCCTGAAGGCTATATGTTCGGTTTCCAGAAGACCAATTCGGCATGGATGATCGACCAGATGTTCAAGCAGATGGTCGGACCGGACTTCACTGCTGAGTTCTGGAAGATGTTCAAGGACAACTACGTGACTGAGAAGGACATCGAGTTCATTGCTTCAAGGGGAGCGAACACTATCCGTGTTCCTTTCCACTACAAGCTCTTCACAGATGAGGATTACATGGGCCTGGCTGCTGATCAGGACGGTTTCAAGAGGCTTGACGACGTGATCGGCTGGTGCCGCAAGCATGGTCTTTATGTGATTCTTGATATGCATGATGCTCCTGGCGGACAGACCGGAGACAATATCGACGACAGCTACGGCTACCCTTGGCTCCTTGAGAGCGAGGCTTCTCAGCAGCTGTTCTGCGACATCTGGAAGCGTATTGCCGAGTACTATAAGAATGAGCCTGTAGTCATTGCGTATGACCTCATCAATGAGCCGATCGCTCCATATTTTGAGAATGTCCCTGAGCTCAACGCCAAACTGGAGCCTCTCCACAAGAGAGTGACTGCTGCTATCCGCGAGGTTGACCCTAACCACATCATCATGATCGGTGCGCCGCAGTGGAACAGCAACTTCGATCCGTTCACCGACTGGACATACGATGACAACATGATGTACTCATGCCACAGATACGGCGGTGACGCATGCGTTGAGGCCATCGGCAATTTCATCGCTTTCCGCGACAAGACCAACCTCCCTATGTACATGGGTGAGATAGGACACAATACAGACGAGTGGCAGGAAGCATTCTGCATCGCAATGGAGCAGAGCAACATCGGCTACACATTCTGGCCATACAAGAAGATCCGCAACTCCTGCTTCAACGGCATTACTCCTCCGGAGAACTGGGACAAGGTGATGGCATTCTCGGAGGCTCCACGCACAACTTACTTTGAAGTGCGTGACGCCCGTCCTGCCCAGGAGGTAGCACGCAAGGCCATGCTCGACTTCATCGAGGCCTGCAAGTTCGACAACTGCGTCCCACAGGAAGGCTACATCAACTCCCTCAGGTTGGAAAAATAAGATTAAAGATCGGCGAGAGTAATCTGAGTGAAATCGTCGATTACCATATCGCAGAGCGGGGTGAGAACCTCGCTCTTGTTTGTTGTTGTCAGGCCTATGACCTTGGCTCCTGCTGCGCGTCCGGCAGCTATGCCGTGCAGCGAGTCCTCGAAGACGATTGTCTCCTCCGGTGTGCCGCCCAGTACCGCCATACCTTTGAGGAAACACTCCGGGTCCGGTTTCGACTTGCTGAAGTCGTTGCTGGTCAGGATCCTGTCTACAACTTCCAGCAGTTCGGGATGTGCCCTGTAGGCATTGGCCATCTTGACATTATGTGAACTTGTCACGATGGCGGTCTTGATCCCTGCCGCCTTCAGAGATTGCATGAACTCCAGGGCCCCGGGCACATAGTCGTAGGACATGGTCCTCTCGAACTCATTGAGCTCCGGCTCGATCTCCTCGTGCAGTTCGCGCAGGTTGTCCTTGAACGGACCTGCCGCGATCTGCTTGAAGGTCTGTCCCTTGATCATCAGACCGAAATTGTCCAGTCCCAGATACTCCTTGCCCTTCTTGTTCCAGAATATCGTATACTGGCTCTCAGTGTCGGCTATCACGCCGTCAAAATCAAATAGTACAATCATATCTTTAAAACGGCATCGGTGCCTGGAGTGCCTTCTTCAACTGCTCGTCGTAGCGAAGACGGATCTTCACTCCGGCCTCCTGGAACCAGTATCTTGTTGCAAGTTCCTCTTCGATAAAAGGAATAATCTCGTCCATCTTCAGACGCAGGAACTGCTCTTTTTCAATATCCAGTGCCTTTTCCAGTGCCTCAAGCTGCTCCTTCATGCTCTCCAGCAGACCGTCTTGTTCAAGCTCTTTCTTCATCTGGTCATACAGGGTCTTCGCGCTGCTTCTGTAGTCAAACTCCTGTGTCAGTGCGAATTTGATGAAGTCCTCATAATCCTCGGCTGTGTAGTGGAAATCATCCACTGCAGGGATGTTGTCATGTCTTTTGCAGTAATCGATCACGTACTGGTCGACGACTCCGCCGAGGACGAGTGAGTAAACAAGTCTGCTGTAGTCCTGCGGCTCGATCTCTACGTCAGGGGTGATGCCGCCGCCGTCGCGTACGATTCTGCCTGATGCGGTCTTGAACTCCTTTGTGAGCGAATCAGGAATGTGTCCGACGCTGCCGTCCTCGTTTCTCTGGCTGTAGTCGATGGCCTGCACGCAGCGGCCGCTTGGAGTGTAGTACTTTGCTGTTGTGACCTTGAGCTGTCCGTTGTAGACAAGCGGTCTGACAGACTGTACCAGTCCCTTTCCATAACTTCTCGTACCCATGATGACTCCTCTGTCGTGATCCTGCAGGGCTCCGGCAACGATTTCAGATGCGGAAGCCGAACCTGGGCCGATAAGGACTATTATCGGCATCTCGGTGTCCAATGGGTCAGATGTGGTCCTGTATTCATATAATGACTTCTCGGTGTTGCCTTTTGAAGAAACGACCAGCGATCCTTTCGGAAGAAAAAGAGAAGCTATGTTTGCAGCCTCTCCCATCAGGCCTCCTCCATTTCCTCTGAGGTCGAGCACGAGCCTTTTCATGCCCTGCTTCTTCAGGTCGAGCACTTTAGCCCTGACCTCTGCCCCGCCACCTTCAGTGAAGCTGTTGTAAAGGATATATCCTGTTGTGTCATTGAGCATGCCGGCATACTCGATGTCCGGCATGTGGATGCGTTCACGTACAATGTTGACCTCCACGGTATCGCCGCTGATGGCCTTTTTTACCTTGAATACTACGGAAGTGCCTGGCTTGCCCTTCATCCTGTCTGTGCTTTCCTTGATCTCAAGCCCTTTTGTCGGAGTGCCGTCAATGGTTATGATCTCGTCTCCGCATCTAAGGCCGTTCTTATGTGCAGGCGAGTCTGCGTATGGCTCATTGATGATTACATGCCCTTCTTTCTTCTTGTGGATGATTGCTCCGATACCTCCGTATGTGTTGGAGATCATCAGCTGAAAATCCTCGTTTTCCTCTTCCGGAACATATATCGTATACGGGTCAAGTTCCTTGAGCATGGCATCGATGCCGGCTCTCATGATTCTGTCGACAGGCAGTGAGTCAACGTATGAGGCATTGAGTTCCTTCAGGATTCCATGCTGAATCTCGCTCCATTGCCCCATCTTGAAGGTTTTGGACTGAGCCGATGCAGTCTGTGCCGCAAAAAAAGTCATGGCCGCAGCCATGCAGATAACATATATGCGTTTCATCTTCATAAATTTCAAAATCTGTTCACCCAAAAATTATACAAATATACCACTTTTTGTATATTTGCATCTGATAATTATTAGTGAAATTTATGAAGATAGTATTTGCAACGGGCAACAGCGGAAAATTGCGTGAAGCATCAGAAATCTTAGGCGAGGGCTTTGAGCTCGTTTCCCTCGCGGATGTAGGAATAACAGAGGATATTCCTGAGACTGGAAAGACATTGAGAGCCAATTCATTGCAGAAGGCTCAGTATCTGTATGAAAAGCTTGGATGTAACTGCTTTGCAGATGACACGGGACTGGAAGTCGATGCCCTTGGTGGTGCTCCTGGAGTATATACAGCCAGATATGCTGGAGATGACAAGGACTTTAACAAGAATATGGACAAGGTGCTCTACGAACTCGGCGTAATCGAGGGAGAGGCACGCATGGCTTCCGGACTTGGCCTGAAGGTCAAGCAGGTTTCCAGAAGAGCGCGTTTCAAGAGTGTGGTCACCCTTATCATTGACGGGCAGATCAAGATGTTTGAAGGAACTCTGGAAGGAATCATTGCCAGGGAAAAGTCTGGTAACGGAGGATTCGGATACGATCCGATATTCATTGCAGATGAATACCCCGGACTTACCCTTGCCGATATCTCGGAAGAAGAAAAGAACGCCATCTCACATCGAGGTAAGGCTCTCAGAGCAATGGCTCAGTGGCTTCATGACCAAAAATAGCAGACAATGACACAGAATACCGAACTGATAGTACTGCATACGACCAAGTTCGGAGAGAATTCTCTCGTCGTCCATACCCTCAGCAGGGATTATGGGCGGCGAAGCTTTTTTGTAAGGGGAGCCGGTAAGAGGCAGATGTCCCTCTTTCTGCCTTTAAACATTCTTGAGGCCGATATTCAGGAGTCCTCCAAGACAACCCTTTTCACAGCCAGAAACATATCCTCTCGTCATCCGCTGTCAGGCATAAGAAACAACCTCTATAAGAACTCAATGACAATGTTCATGAGCGAGGTCCTTTTCAGGGTTCTGAAGGAGGGGGCAGACGAACAGGGGCTCTACCAGTGGTGCGAAAAGAATATTCTGCTTCTGGATGCGATCCAGACGGATTTCAGCAATTTTCACATACGGTTTCTTCTTGAGATGACCATGGTGCTGGGATTCAGCCCTGAGGCACGTAATCTGGAGCCCTTTGTCGGTGAGCATTACCCGATTGCGGAACGGTTTATGAAAGAACCTTTCGCCGAGTCGATGCTGATTCCGCTCAGCGGAAAAGTCCGCAATGAACTCTCCGAGGAGATTCTGAAATATATAGAATTTCATACCGAATCGGCGGTCAATGTGAATTCGCTAAAAGTGTTACATGAAATTTTCATCTGATAGGAACTATGAGACATTTATCTTCAATTTTTCTTTCTGCCATTCTTGTCGCAGCTTGTGCTGGTGGAGCCAAGAAGGCCGGTCAGTCAGAAACATATGTTGATCTTCAGCAGAGGGATGCCTTCCTGCTCCAGAATGACATGATTTATTATGGTCACGATCAGCAGTCGGGTGCATTTGATGATGCATATTATGCATTTATGGCCGACGAAAAGGAAATGAAGGATGCCTCCACAAAGGCTGCTGAAGAGTTCGCTGTCAGCCTTGCAAAACTTTCTGATGAGGACCGCCTTTTCCTGGCTGATGTCTTCAATGACTATGCGGACTTGGCAGAACTGGCCGATTATGCATACCGGGACAGCAAGGTGGAACTCCCTGACGGCTGGAAGGATTTAGCAGAGGATGATCCGGCTCTGGCAAGGATCATAGACAAGCACTCCATGTACGGTTTGAAGTGTTCTCTGATGGCTAAGGGCAGCCGCAGGGCTGTGGTTTTTGCCGGAACCGACTTTCCAGGAAGCTGGAGAAACCTCAAGCAGGTGATGGATTTCTTGATCGATGCGTATGAAGATGTCAACGGTGCTCTGAGCGAGGATGCGTCTCAGGTTGTCCGTGCCTCTGCGCTTGTCGACGAACTGATTGCGTCGGGTTATGTCACAATTGACAACCTCGAATTTGCCGGCCATTCTCTTGGAGGAAGATTGTCTTCCGAGATGGCGGTGCGTTACGGGTGTCCGGCGGTCCTGTTTAATGCTGCGGGAGTATCTCCGAAGGTATATGAACAGTATGAAGCGACAAGAAAAAGCGCAGACGATGACTGGAGAGGTTATATCGTGGATGTGATAGCGGCCAATGACCCTCTTACCTGTGCTCAGAAATACATGTCGGGCTCGTCTGATCCTTTTGTGTCGACTGCGGCCAATGCGCTTTCTGTTGAGAAGAAAACGGTTGAGAATGTATTGTCATTGGGCGCCGGAGTGCTGGAGCTTGTGGCGGATAATGTTTCTGGTGGCTCAAAAGTCATGGATGTCGTCAAAGGCCTTTCCGATACTTACGGAGGCACTGTGGATAAATACTACGAACGAGACTATCGTGCCCTCGGTGCAATGATGCCGATACGTGAGAACATGGGAGGCCATGGTATCAAGGAACTGGCTGCGGCACTTCGCGCCCGTGCTCAACTTTGCGCTTCGCTATGATTTGCCGGAGTTATTGTTACATATGTCAGAAAAAATGATTACATTTGCCAAATTTTAGACACGACATGGAAACTTTCACAAACTCTCCGATTATTGAAGGCCTGACCTTCGACGATGTATTATTGATTCCTGCACATTCAGAGGTTCTTCCAAGAACTGTGGATGTGTCTACTAAGTTCACAAGAGAAATCACTCTCCAGACTCCTATCGTTTCTGCAGCAATGGACACAGTGACTGAGTCAGAGCTTGCTATTGCAATGGCTCGTGCCGGTGGTATCGGTGTCATTCACAAGAATATGAGCATTGAGGAGCAGATGAATCAGGTTCGTCGCGTGAAGAGAGCGGAGAACGGTATGATCTATGATCCTATCACCATTCATCCGGATGCTACTGTGGGCCAGGTTCTTGGAATGATGGCTCAGCACCATGTGGGTGGTATTCCTGTGGTTGATGAGAACGGTTTCCTTGTAGGAATCGTGACCAACCGTGACCTTCGTTTCCAGAGGGATCCTAAGATGCCTGTGTCAGAAATCATGACAAAGGAGAATCTCGTTACTGCACGTCAGGGCATCAGCCTTCCTGAGGCGACAGACATCCTTCGTCAGTACAAGATCGAGAAACTTCCTGTAGTGGACGGTGACGGCAAGCTCATCGGCCTGATCACTTACAAGGACCTTATGAAGATCAAGGATAATCCTATCGCATCAAAGGACAGCAAGGGCCGTCTTCTTGTAGCTGCCGCTGTCGGTGTGAACTCAGAGACAATCGAGCGCATCGAGATGCTCGTTGGCGCAGGAGCTGATGCTGTCGTAGTGGATACAGCTCACGGTCATTCTCAGGGTGTTCTTGATGTTATCAAGAGAGCATGTTCCGCTCTTCCGGAGGTTCAGATCGTTGCAGGTAACGTTGCTACTGCAGAGGGTGCAAAGGCTCTCGCTGATGCAGGCGTAAGCGCTGTTAAGGTGGGTATCGGACCTGGTTCAATCTGTACAACACGTGTCATCGCCGGTGTTGGTATGCCGCAGCTTTCTGCTGTGATGATGGCGTCAGAGGCTCTCAAGGGCACAGGCGTTCCGGTGATCGCAGACGGTGGTATCCGTTACTCCGGTGACGTTGTGAAGGCTCTCGCTGCCGGTGCAAGCACAATCATGGCAGGTTCGCTCTTCGCAGGTGTCGAGGAGTCACCAGGAGAGACAATCATCCTTAACGGACGTAAATATAAGTCATACCGCGGCATGGGCTCGCTCGAGGCTATGCAGCAGGGTTCGAAGGACCGCTACTTCCAGGATATGGAGGCAGACATCAAGAAGCTCGTTCCAGAGGGAATCGTAGCCCAGGTGCCTTACAAGGGAACTCTCAACGAGGTTGTTTATCAGCTCGTAGGTGGTCTCCGCGCAGGTATGGGTTACTGTGGCGCTCCAAACATCGAGAAGCTCCGTGATGCGAAGTTTGTCCGTATCACAAATGCGGGATATCTTGAGGGACATCCACACGATGTGACTATCACACGTGAGGCTCCGAACTATTCACGCTAATCTGCTGATGAGGCGGATAGCGCACATAGCGATACTTTTAGGGATCGTCTTGCCGATGTTCGCATCGTGCAAGGCGATTTCGGACTTTCTTGACAAGGGGGAGGTTGTTGCACAGGTGGGTGAGACCAAACTGATGATGGAAGACCTCCAGAAGATCATCCCGAACGGTATTTCACCCGAAGACAGCATCATTCTGGCAAAACAATACATAAATACATGGGCGCTGGACCATATTTTCCTGGATGTTGCGGAAAGTCAGCTTTCTTCGTCTGAGCTGGATGTGTCCAAGGAACTCGAATCATATAGACGCTCCCTTCTGAAATACAGATATGAGCAGCTGTATGTAAATCAGAGACTCGATACACTGGTTCTGGACGAGCAGGTGCAGGAGTTTTATGATCAGCACCCGGACAGGTTCTCTCTTCAGCGCCCTGTGGTAAAGGCGCGTTTTCTAAGCATTTCGGAGAAGTCTCCTATGCTTAAGATGATAAAGAAGAAGATGTCATCTGACGATGCCGCAGATCTTATCGAGGCGGATAGTCTGGCATTCACTTCTGCATATAAGTTCACGACCTGGAATGATGCCTGGATTGATGCTTCGGCTCTGGCCAGAGAATTCGGTTCTGAGTCTGCGTCGGTCATGGCATCCATGAAGAAAGGATGGATCGAGAGGACGGATACCCTTGGCGTCATGAGCATTGCCTATGTGTCTGAAATTATCCCGAGAGGGAAGCAGGCACCTTTAGAGTATAGTGTTCCTTTCATCAAGGACATGATAATCAGTGCGCGAAAGCAGTCGTTGATCACGACATTGGAACAGGATTTGCTAAAGGACGCGCGCGAAAGTGGAAAATTTGAAATATTGAAATAGATATGAACATTCTCTGGACAAAGAAGTTGGCAGCGGCTCTGTCGTTGATGGCCATCGCTTTCTCGGCTTCGGCTCAGAAATACTCCAACGGTTTGATCGATAAGACCATTGCTGTGGTCGGCAATGAGATGATAATGCTCTCTGACCTTGAGGAGGAGGTGCAGGTGATGAAGGCATACGGTATGCTTTCCGATAAAAGCGGAAGGTGTGAGATTCTGGAGACCATGATGTCTTCCAAGCTTTTCCTGATGCAGGCGCGTGTAGACTCTCTTGTTGTAAACAACGAGATGGTGGAAAGCGAGCTTTCCGGAAGAATCGATATGCTCAGAACAAATCTCGGCGGTGACGAGGGTGTTGAAAAACAGTTCGGCAAACCGATATACAAGCTCCGCCAGGAGTGGCGTGCCGCCATAACTGACCAGACCTTGACTCAGCAGATGCAGCAGGAGATAGCCAAGAAGACTCCGGCCCTGACCCCTTACGATGTTCAGAAGTATATCGAGGAGTCTGATCCGGCAGACCTCCCGCTTGTTCCTATGCAGTATCAGTTGAGCCAGATATGTATTTATCCTGACCGTGAGGCCGCGAATATTGCTGTAAAGGAGCGTCTCCTCGCAATCCGTGAGCGAATCATCAATGGTGAGAAGTTCTCTACTCTTGCACGAATATATTCTCAGGATCCAGGTAGTGCAAGAAAGGGAGGAGAGCTTGGAATGGCCTCTAAGTCGATCTTCTGGCCGGCGTTTTCTGATGCAGCCATGGCTCTGAAACTTGGTGTTGTGTCACAGATCGTTGAGACTCCGGATGGTTTTCATATCATAGAGGTCCTTGAAAAGAAGGGAGACATGTTCAATGCTCGTCATATCCTTCTCAAGCCGGAATATACTTCAGAAGACAGAAAGAAAGGTTTTCATGTTCTCGACAGTCTCAAGACAGAGCTTCAGAACGATGCGGTGACATTCGAGCTTGCTGCGCGCTTCTACTCGGAGGATCCGGCTACAAGAACAAACGGTGGACAGATGTCGGACCCTACGTCCGGTTCGTCTTACTTTGAAATCGACCAGCTTAAGCCTCAGGATTATGCTGCCATCAGGAATCTCAAGGAGGGCGAGATCTCAGAGCCGGTAGAATCATTGGACAATGAAGGCCGTGACGGAAATCTTGTGTATAAGATAATCAAGGTTGACAAGATCATCCCAGCCCATCCTGCAACATTTGAGAAGGATTATAGCCTGATGCTCAGGCATGCTGAGGATAAGGTCCGTCAGGAAGCTATCAACAAATTCATTGACGAGAAGATCAAGACCACATACATCATCATCGACCCTCTTTTCAAGGACTGTGTCTTTGAGAGGGAAGGTTGGGAAGAAAAGTTCCGTAAATAAATTTTAGAATTCATTCAATGAAGTTTCTCCGTCATCTGTTTGTCTTAGCTCTCGCCGTTACGGTGGGCTTCTCTGTCATGTCCAGTGCTCAGGGGCAGGGAAAGGCTGCAGGTAAGAAGGAGGAGAAGGACAGCCTGGTCTTCCTGCTGAGTTCCAAGTCAGCACAGACAGTTGTGATAGATGATATCAGCTACAGAAAGGTTATTGGTCCTGCACGATTCCTTCATAACGGAACATACCTCTTGTGTGACACCGCTTTGTGGAATGTCGATGCCAAGGTTATTGATGCCTGGGGCAATGTCAGCATTCTGCAGGATGAGACCGTCTTGACAAGTGACAATCTCAAGTACCTGGTCGACCAGGACCTTGCGCAGTTCAGAGGATCCATTGTCCAGCTGACCGATAAGGATCACAATACCTTGCGCACAAGGCATCTTGACTATAATACAGCCGACTCGGTTGCAGTGTTTCAGAATGGAGGATCCATGAGAGACAAGGACGGTCAGATCATCGAGAGTCGCAACGGTACTTATGATTCCAAGATAAAGGTCTTTACTTTCGAGAGTGATGTGAATATGTTCACAGACTCGATTTTCGTCAAGACACGCTCTTTGGTGTATGAGTCGGATAAGGATTTCGCCACTTTTGGTTTTGCCACTGACGTGTGGAAGGACGACAACATGCTTTCGGCAAACGAAGGATGGTATGACCGTGCCAATGAGGTGTTCTTCTTCAAGAACCATGTACATGTCATGACTGAAGATCAGGAAGGTTGGAGCGACTCACTGTTCTTCTATAGAAATACATCCAATGTGGATATGCTCGGAAATGCGCAGGTTACCGACACCACAAGAAATATCTTCGCGCTTGCAGGACGTATCGAGTACTTGGATTCGATTTCAAAGGTGACCATGACACGCAAGCCTGCAGTGATTTCCGAGACTCAGAACAAGGATGAATCAATTGATACAGTATATCTGGGAGCGGAAAAGCTGATATACTATACATTGCCTCGATGCGATGTCGATTCTCTTGTTGCACTTGATGCTGAGAAGAGAGTTGAAGCCATGCATGTGGATCCGGTAGGTGAGTACCGCAAGAAGGCAGCAGCCGAGGCTGCAAAAGCGGCTGAGGAGGCGGCAAAGAACGACCCGAACTACCGTCCTCAGACAGCAAAGTCAAAGCCGCAGATGCCTGCTGCCGCTCCAGCTGCAGAAACACCTCCGGCCAGACCAGACTCCGGTAGAGGTGTGTTGCCAAAACCGCAGGCACCATCAGATTCCACAGCCATGAGGATGCCTGCAGATTCATTGATGATGTCAGACTCTCTGGCTGTTTCAGATTCGTTGATGGTGACAGATACATTGGTCATCGAGCCGCCTAAGGATACAACCAAGATAGGCTTCCTGCAGGCGACACGCAATGTCAAGGTATATAAGAAGGATATGCAGATTGTGTGCGACTCTCTCCTCTTCTGCGATCTGGATTCGCTTGCAAGGTTTTTCATTGACCCTATAATATGGCAGGAAAGCAGCAAGCAGTACACCGCCGACAGTATATATGTGCTTGTCAGAAACGGAGCGATGGACAAGGCCAGCCTGATGGCTAATGCTTTCATTTCAATTCAGGAAGACTCGACTCATTTCGATCAGATAAAGGGAACGGAAATGCTCGCGTACTTTGATGATAAGGGCGAGATGAACCGCTTTGATGTGCTTGGAGGCGCTTCTGCGTTATTCTATGTTGAGGAGAACGAGACGCTTGCCACAGTCAACAAGCCGGAGTCAAAGATGCTTTCTGCCTTGTTTAAGGATGGTGAGATACAGAGGATATATTACTATGATCAGGCAAAGAACGATGGCTTCCCGATAGTGCAGCTTTCAAAGGATGACCAACAGCTCAAGGGCTTCAACTGGCAGCCTGAAAAGCGTCCGGAGGACAGAAACGCCGTGACCCCGTTGTCTCTCAGGCCGAGCCAGCGTCGACAATATGAGGCTCATCCTCGGGCAACATATAAACAGACTGACTTCTACTTCCCGGGCTATATGAGCGACGTTTATAAGCAGATAGCCGTAAGAGATTCACTCAAGAGACTTCGTGAACGCGACAGGCAGATTGCTGAGCAACGTGCAGCGGAGAAGGCAAAGCTCGACAGTATCGCTTTTGCTGATAGTCTTGCTATGGCAGAGTCATTGGCAAAGCTTGATACTCTTGTGAAGGCTGATTCGCTGCAGGTGATGGACTCGGTGGCCGTTCAGGATTCGTTGAAGATGCCTTCCGATTCCCTTGCTGCAGCAGATACGGCGGTAGTCAAGGCCCTGACTCCGGAGGAAATAAAAGCAGCCAGGAAGGCAGAAAAAGCCAAGGCGAAAGCTGAGAAGAAGGCCAAGCGTGAGGCTGAGAAGAAACGCAAGCAAGAAGCTTTGGAGGCTAAGTGGGCGGAAAAGGATAAGCGTGACGCCGAGAAGGCCGCTGCCAAAGAGGCCAAGCGACTGGCAAAGGAACGCAAGCGCAAGCGAAAGGCGCTGGAAGATGCTGCAAGGCAGGCTCAGAGAGAAGCCGAGCTTCTGGAAGAATATAGACAGAAATACAGAGAGCAAAAACAAAAGGAAGCAGCAAAGGCTGCGGATAAGAAATAAGAAAAATCCCAGGATCTGTCCTGGGATTTTTCTTATTCTGCATAAAGCTTTATGATGTTGAGGATTACCTCGCTGGCCTTTTCCATGCTCTGGAGAGGGAGGTATTCCATCTTGCCATGGAAGTTATGGCCTCCGGCGAAGATGTTCGGGCAAGGGAGCCCCATGAATGAGAGATTCGCTCCGTCTGTGCCTCCGCGGATAGGCTGCACCTTAGGGGTAATGCCTGCCATCTCGATGGCCTTCATGGCCTTTTCCACGATGTGGTAGTGAGGCTCTACCTGCTTGCGCATATTGTAGTACTGGTGCTTTATGTCCAGTGTCGCTGTGCCTTCTCCATACTTGGCGTTGATGAAGTCCACGCATTTTTGGATGAACTCCTTCTTCTGCTCGTATAGGTTCATGTCATGATCGCGGATGATGTATGAGAATGTTGCGTTCTCAACCTCTCCGTTAAAACCGATCAGGTGGTAGAACCCTTCGTAACCGCTGGTGTATTCAGGGCGCTGCTCTACTGGAAGCATGCCATGTAACTCCATTCCGATGAGTGTGGCATTCTTCATCTTGCCCTTTGCTGTTCCAGGGTGAACATTGCAGCCTTGGATTTTGATGGTCGCTCCAGCTGCATTGAAGTTCTCATACTCGAGTTCACCTATCTGGCCTCCGTCCATGGTGTAGGCGTATTGTGCTCCGAATTTCTTCACGTCAAATTTGACGACTCCACGTCCGATCTCCTCATCAGGGGTAAATCCGATCTTGATCTCTCCATGCTTGAATTCAGGATGCTCTACGATATACTGTACGGCATTCATTATCTCTGCGATGCCGGCCTTGTCATCAGCTCCGAGCAGGGTAGTGCCGTCGGTTGTGATGATTGTCTGACCTTTATAATTAAGGAGTTCCGGAAACTCGCTTGGCTTCAGGCTGAGTCCTGGCACGCCTTTGAGCTCAATGTCGCCGCCGTCATAGTTTTCGATGATCTGTGGCTTCACGTCGTTGCCTGGTGCGTCCGGTGCTGTATCAGCATGTGCTATGAATCCGATTGCCGGAACATCTTTTCCGCAATTTGACGGGATGCTTGCCATAACATATCCATATTCGTCCAATGTCGCTTCAACTCCCATTGCGTTGAGTTCATCACGCAGCATCTTCAGCAGGTCCAGCTCTCTTGCTGCGCTTGGCTGAGACTCCGAAGCTGGGTCGGCCTTTGTGTCAACGGAAACGTACCTCAAAAATCTGTCTAAAATTTTTTCCATATATATATTACATTATTAATAAGCTTACGGCCATGATTGCCATGCCGGCCACCACGCCCGCGATGGCGATGTGGTGCTTGCCGTATTTCTCTGCAGTTGGAAGAAGTTCGTCCAACGATATATACACCATGATACCTGCAACAGCAGAGAGGATCAGAGGGAATGCCATACTGTCTCCTGTCAGTTCAATTCCGAATATTGACGTTACTAAAAGGCAGAGCAATGCACCTAGCACTTCGCTGAACCCTGAAAGGGTGGCATAAAGCAGAGCCTTGCCTTTGCTCCTTGTTGCATAATATATAGGTATGGCTACGGCAATGCCTTCCGGAATGTTGTGCAGGGCGATTGCGAATGTGATACCCGCTCCCATCTCAGGGTTGTTGAGTGCGCCGACGAATGTTGCCACTCCTTCCGGGAAGTTGTGGACGGCTATTGCTATGGCTGACATTATGCCGAGTCTTTTCAGAGCGGAAGCATTGCTGTTGTGCTCCATCATGTCCACGGCGGCTGTCTTTTCGCCCAGTGACAGTCCTGATGCTTCGTGCGGGTTTTCGTATTCAGGAATAAGAAAATCGATAAGGGTTATTATTCCCATGCCCACAAAGAACGCGATAAGCACAAAAGTTTTTCCATGAGAATCCGGGGCGATGGACATGACTTCAGCCTGAGCTTCCGGATAAAGCTCTGCCAGGGATATGAAGAGCATCACTCCTGCGCTGAGTCCCAATGCTCCAGCCAGGAAGTTACTGCTGAGTTTCTTTTTGAACAGCACAAGGGCGCCGCCGATGCCGGTGGCAGAACCGGCAATCAGTGTCAGAAACAGTGCTGTCAGTATCCCGTTCATACTATTATTCCTATATAATATTAAGTAATGCGTATATCGTGCCTTAAGATATTTCGCAAAGTTTACAAATTTAAGTAAAATATATTGAAAAAAATCTTCGATTGTATGAAAACGCGTAAATGGTTGAAAAATAGAACGTTGTCTAAATGATGAAAAAATAATGTGAAAATTTTTCAAAAAAAAGTGCAGAAAAATTTGCAGGTAAAGAAAAAAGTCGTACCTTTGCAACCCGTTTGAGAAATAACGGTAAGTTCATTGACAAGTTTGAGAAAAGATAACGAGGTAAAGTTAGAAGATGAAATTTTAATTAGTCTGTAACGAGTAATATGATAGAGAGTCTATCGTTTGAATGTTGTGGACTGCAATTTCAAGGCAACGAGTAAATGAGAACAAGTGTAAAAACAAAAAGTTCTTGTGATTCAAATCGAAAAGAAAACAGAGAGAAGGTTACAAGAGCGGACGGTGGATGCCTTGGCTTCTGGAGGCGACGAAGGACGTGGTAAGCTGCGATAAGCACCGGGGAACTGCAAACAGGTATTGATCCGGTGATTTCCGAATGGGGCAACCCGGCTGGCTGAAGGCCAGTCACTGCATTGCAGGGCAAACGGGGGGAACTGAAACATCTCAGTACCCCCAGGAAGAGAAAGAAATTATCGATTCCCTTAGTAGTGGCGATCGAACGGGGAAGAGCCTAAACCGGCGTTGTTACGGCAATGTCGGGGTTGTAGGATCAGTCATAAGAAACCATTAATTGAACTGGAACGTTCTGGAAAGTTCGACCATAGACGGTGATAGTCCGGTACAGGCAAGTGTTATGATACAAGAGAGGCACCTGAGTAGGGCGGGACACGTGAAATCCTGTCTGAATCCGCGGGGACCATCCCGCAAGGCTAAATACTTCCAGAAGACCGATAGCGAACCAGTACTGTGAAGGAAAGGTGGAAAGCACCCCTAGTCGGGGAGTGAAATAGAACCTGAAACCGTCCGTTTACAAGCGGTCGGAGCCCTCCGGGGCGACGGCGTGCCTTTTGCATAATG
>JAZOPY010000011.1:0-5447 GCA_045655825.1 Candidatus Cryptobacteroides sp.
ATTAGTTTATACGAGCGGAGCGAGTTGTTGGGGCGTGGGCCCATAGAGAGTTTGAGGGCTTTGGGAGCGGATGCGGACAAAGACATCAATCTCTCTGTGAGTGTGCGGTGGGGATTAGATGGTCGTCTTCTGTGGCTTTCATAGAAAGACATAGAGGACGAGTGCCGCTTTTTATTGGTGTGCGGCCTTGGGCCGTACATCGCGGGATGACGGTCGGTATCAACGAGAGTAGGTTTGCGACGAGGGCGTGGGCTTGTGGGGAGAGAGTCAGGTATCCAACGATTTTCCCAAAATCGTTGATAAGATACCTGATGAACGAAGGTTGAATCGTGGCAAACCGGGGCTGAATTGAAATGCTGGAGTCTTTCAACGAGCTGACCGACTACCGACCTTCACTAAGCACATTGAGGTTTGAGGGCGGCGACTTGGACTGGCGACTACTGCACTGAGGTCGCCGCCCATGCACCCGGAGGCACGCCTTGAAGGCAAGTCTCTTGGCATTTTGTAAAAATGACTAGAGTCTTGCGGCGGGCCGGAGTTATAGATAGGTCGCCTTCTGTGGCTTTCGTAGAAAGACATAGAGGGCGACACCGCTTTTATTGAATAAAGAAATTCCGGTTAGAGGGTGGGAATCTTCTGACCGGAGTTTTTATTCGTTCACCAAGAGTTTGTAGCCTTCGCCTCGTACATTGACGATGCGGATACGTGGGTCTGATTCTAGACGGCGGCGGAGCTTGGATATGAAGACCTGAAGGCTGCGGGAGTTGAAGAAGTCGTCGTCTCCCCAGAGTTCCAGCAGGAGCGGTTTCATATATAATGTTTCTCCTTTGCTTGTGCATAGGAGTTCCAGGATTCGGGCTTCTCTTGGGGACAGTTCCTGTGATGTACCGGCAAAGTCCAGACGCATAGTATCCGGATTGAAGGTGTAATTGCCTATGTTGTATGAAATAGTTTCCAAAGGTTTCTGCACAGGTCTTCTGCCAGCCAATGCACGGATACGGACAATCAGCTCCTTCATTCCGAATGGTTTCTTAAGGTAGTCATTGGCTCCTATTTCGAATCCTTCCACGACATCATCAATGGCTGATCTCGCTGTCAGGAAGAGTACAGGAGTCAGAGTGTCTGTCTGCCTTATCTGACGTACCATTGTGAAGCCGTCCATCTTCGGCATCATAACATCTGCGACCAGCACATCTGGCTTCTGTGCATAGAACATCCGAAGGCCTTCTTCCCCGTCACGTGCTGTTCTGACATCAAAGCCCTGTCCGGTGAGGGTGTTTCGGATTATCAGTGAAAGGTCGGCTTCATCTTCGACCAGAAGTATGTTTATCTTATCGTTCATATTCTTCGTTAAATCCCCGATCAGGTCGGGGATGACGTTATGCCCAGTGGATTGTAAATGTTGTTCCTTTGCCGGGTTCGCTTTTGGCTGTTATGGTCCAGCCGTGCTTCTCCACTATGCTTTTGACATAATAAAGTCCCAGTCCGTAACCTTTGACATCGTGGATATTGCCGGTATGCGCTCTATAAAACTTCTCGAATATATGCTTGAGGTCAGACTCTGAGATTCCGATTCCATTATCTTTGATCGAGATATGTCTTTCGTCTGCCTTGATGCTTATGGTGACTGTCTCACCTGAGTATTTGATCGCATTGTCTATGAGATTGTTCAGAATGTTGCCAAGATGCATTCTGTCTGCATTTATGGTTGTTCCTTCGACAATCTCGACATCGAATGTGACAGGCTTTTCAACCCTCATCTTCTGCTTGTTAGTCAGGTCAGCAACCATGTCAGCCAAACATATATCCTCCTTGCGTAATACGAGTCCCTTCCTTCTTTCCATACTCATAGAGAGAATCTGCTCTACAAGTCCGCTAAGATGTTCCAACTGATTCTGGGAGATCTCAAGATATTTCCGGCGCTGTTCTGGAGAGTCTTCGTCAGGAAAGTTCAGAAGAGCATCGTTAGCTGCATAGGCGACGGATATCGGTGTCTTCAGTTCGTGGGTCATATTGTTTGTGAAGTCCGATTTCATCTCATCGAGGGTCTTCTGCGTGCGTATGATATGGATAAGGTACCAGAAGACAGCGACAAGGATAAGCAGTATCAATACGGATGCAGCCAGGATTCCTGTCATCTGCTGCAGGACGGCTTCTCCTATCGGCTCTATCCAGAGACGGTACATTGCAGTTTCCTGAACGTCGAAGATGTATTCAAAAGAGACTGCCTTATTGCTTGGCTCATAACCCGCTGTGCAAAGAGATGCAAGCACTCTCGGTTCTCCTTTCTCTACGACGGTGACATTGAAATTTACAAGAGAATCGGCAAATGTGATAAGTTCTATCTTGTGTCGTCCGTCCAGTCCGGTTTCCTTCAGTGAGACGGTCAGCAATGAATCAAGGAGTCCGAAGTTCAGATTACCATCAATTGCATCTATGCCGGTATGCATTCCACGGATCATCTGCAACGACATGTTGTCAAGCGATTCGAACATGCTTTCCTGCTCGGATGTCTCCGGCTTCGGAGGGAGGCTGTCGGTCTGGACCACACTGCTGGTTGTCTGGCTGATCCTCTTTGTCACTCCGGTCATATGGCCGTTTATCTGTCTGCCCAAAGTGTCCTGTTCATATTGCGTGGTGCTGATCTGCGACACGACTGTACCTCCGGATCCATATCCGGCACCGACTGTGATGTCTCCGGTAAACCCGACTCCCGACTTTTCCTCTCGGGCTTTCTGCAAACGGGTTATCATTTCCTCGAAATCGCAGTTTCTGAGTGCGGTACGGACTGCATTTTCGGTCTTTGCGACCTCGCTGCGATACATTCTTATGAGCCACCAGCTCTGATATGTAAACAGGCAGGCCATGACTATGATGACTGCAACTGCTATGTGTTTCAGGTTGTTCTTCATATCTGCAAAGTTATTCAAATATCCATTGTCTTCGCAGACGTTAACACTATTTAACACTGTTTAACATTCGATAACATATTTTCAATTTTGGGTTGACGACCTTTGCGGAAACAAATGGACACACTTATGAAACGGACATTATTCATTATTGTATTTACAGCCCTGTGCTTCAATGCTGGTGCTCAATCTAAGGACGAGAAGCTTGACAGCCTCTATTATTCGTTACCGGAGGCAATGGTGACAGGTGAGAAGCCAGTAGTCAAGGCTGATAAAGGAAAGCTCATCTATGACCTGCCGCATATCATCAAGGATCTTCCTGTCGATAATGTGTATGATGCTATAAAGGAACTGCCGGGAGTTACAGAAAGAGACGGTTCATTCAGTCTCGCAGGAAGAGGGGTGAAGGTGGTAATTGACGGCAAGGTGACGAATATGACTTCCGAGCAGTTGAATACGCTTCTGAAAAGTATCCCGGCTTCAAGCATTGCCAATGCTGAGGTGATGTACAGTGCTCCTGCAAGGTATCAGGTGCGCGGGGCGATGATCAACATTACACTAAAGAAGGCAGACGACAGCATAGCGCCGGTAGTGGGTGAAGTCGGGGGCAAATGGCAGTATGACAACAGGCACGCATTTCAAGAAAGAGCCAGTTTGATTGTCAATAAGGGAAAGTTCTCCGGAGATATACTGTATTCGCATACACACGGAAAGAGTTTCAGTGAGACGGGAAGCGAGGCTCATCACAGTCTGAATGACGGCACTGTCCACGAGATTATTGATGCTTCCACTTCTGAAAGCCAGAGTCATCGTCACAACTGGAGGGTCGGAGCAGATTACAATATCGGCCAGAAGCACAGTCTTAGCGGAGTATATACCGGATCGTATGCAAAAGGAATCGGAGTATATACGACTGCAGGTTTCCATAATGCCGTAAACAATGCGCTTTCAGTCAATCAGATGCATAACGGACGAATTGACTACAATACGCCATTCGGTCTGTCTGCAGGGGCGGAAGTCACATCATACAAGGCCCCGATCATTCAGGCTCTGAACAATCCTGACGGAAGCAATATACTTACTGCAAACGACAACCAGCACATCACAAGGTGGAAGGCATTCGTGTCGCAGGAACACAATACAAAGAACGGCTGGGGCATAAATTACGGAGTCAATTTCAATATGGCCAAAGATGACAGCTGGCAGAAATATACCGGAACCGGCGAACTGCCGGGAGATATGTCGGCCGTGCAGAGAGAGAACATATTGAACATCTATGCGGGATTCAACAAGAGTTTTGGCGACAAGCTGATGATGGATGTGTCGCTCGCGGGAGAAAGATACGAGAGTGAGGTATGGAAAAAGTGGGATATCTATCCCAATGCAGTCCTGCTTTATACACCGAATAAAGATAACCTTTTCCAGTTGGTTGTCAATGGCAACAGAGATTATCCGGAATACTGGGCTGTAAAGAGTGCTACAAACATCAGTTCGGGAGGTTATTCAGAAATCATCGGAAATCCCGATCTTTCTCCTGCAAGTTCCTGGTTCGCTCAGTTCATATATCTCTTCAAGAACAAATATATGCTCGCTGCCTGGTTCGGTCATACTGACAACTATTTCGTGCAGACACAATATCTCGACCCAAACCGTCTGAAAAGCATATTCAAATGGGTGAATTTTGACTATCAGCAGACAGCAGGACTACAGCTGGCCATACCTTTCAAGGCAAGACAGTGGCTGGACTCAAGACTTACTGTCACCGGTCAGTACCAGCACGAGAAGGATTCGGACTTCTATGATATGTCCTTTGACAGGCACAAAGTATATCTTTATGTCATACTGAATAACAGTTTCACGATTTCACGCAAGCCGCACCTGATAATGAATGTGAACGGAAGTTATAATACTGCTGCGATCCAGGGACTGTACGATATGCCGCAAAGCGGAAATCTGGATATGTCGCTGACCTGGCGTTTCCTCAAGGAAAAAGCAAATCTTACTGTGGGTTGCTATGATGTTCTGGAGACTCAGGGAATATCCCCTTATATGAACTACGGCAAGCAGGTAGTCTATAATCATTATCCTTCATACAAGGAATTCAAACTGACATTCTCATACCGCTTCGGAGCATACAAGGATAAGGAAAGGAAAGAGGTCGATACGAGCAGGTTCAGGTAATTTTATAGTAGATACTATTGTATTTCTGCCCCCCCCAATTATATTTGCAGTCTGGAACGAAACTGTACGGTTTTGCATCTATATAAACAGTTAAATGAACTTAATATGAAAAGGATTATCTCAGCATCAATCATTATTGCGGTCTCTTTGATCACTTCTCGAGCATCTATGGCTCAGGACATAATTCACACTTATGATTCTGCTCCTATAAAGGCTAAGATACTTGAAATCGGAGACAACTATATGTATTATAAGACCTGGGATAACCCAGACGGACCATTGTACAATATGTCTCTTTCACGGGTCCTGAAGATTGTTTTTGAGAATGGCACGACCAAGACCTTTGCCACGGTTTCG
>JAZOPY010000012.1:0-9649 GCA_045655825.1 Candidatus Cryptobacteroides sp.
GGAGTTTGTATGCGAGGATGCCGATTTCAGTGTAGCACTAACCATAGGGGATACCCTTCTTGAGCATTCTGCCAAGTTTTATCTGACATTCCCTTCGGACACACGTAATGGTGCCTACAGTTATAAGCGGGAAGAGGAAGAAAAGAAGCGCAAAGCCTATCAAGATCTCCCAGATACCTTTCAGACTAAAGAGGCAATTGCAGTAGGCAAACGTCATGGACTATCAGAAAGAACAGTAAAACGCTGGCTCAAAACCTCTCTCTTTACAAATCTTTCCTATGGCATATACACGAAATCTCAGAATGACCTTGTGACACTCTGACACTCTGGCACACTTCAACTGTGTCACTGTGCCAGAGTGTCACTGTGTCATATCTTTTGCAACCGATCCGTTATAAGAATTGAATGAAGCCTAATCTTTGCTTATAGGGCTTCTCTATTTTACAATATAATGCTTTCCTTGTTTTTCAAAGCGAATATTGGAGATATTTTCGATATCTTTTAGGATGCTCTCAATAGGTTCATCTGTTTTGGCCTTGAGAGAGTATGAATAGCCTTTTACTGCTTCGTTAGATATGTGGAATGTTACGTTGTAGTTCCTTTCCAAAGTTAATAATACATCCGTAAGTGGAGCGTCTCTAAATACTAAGATGTTTTCCATCCAAAGCAGATTTTGATTTGCATCTTCAATCTGTCTTACACTTATCTCTTTCGTGTTCTTGTCGTAATTGAGACATTCGTTCGGATTTAACGTTATAGTCTGTGACTCGTCGCTGAACTGTATGCTACCATTAATGAGGGTGATGTCAATGTCGTCGCTATCTTCATATGCAGAAACGTTGAATTGAGTGCCTAAAACCTGGATTTCAGCATTTTTGTTTATTTCAACGATAAATGGCCTCAGATTGTTGGATTCAATGTTGAAAAAAGCCTCACCTTCGAGCTGTACTCTTCTTTCTGAAAGTCCGAACCTATGTGGGTATTTGAGAGATGAGCAGGAGTTGAGAGTTATTGAAGAACCGTCCTGGAACACAATATCTTTTTTCTTCCCTTTCTCAACCACTACGGTTTCGATATTTTCATCCGCAAGTAGAACCCCGCCGATTTTCTTGTTGATGTTAAGCCACATGCCGACAAGGACAAGGCACGGAATCAAAGCGGCAGCGCATGTGAAGATTATCCTTCTGTGTCTTCTTCTGCTTATGTTGCGAAGGATTATGCGTATCATTTCCTCTGTAGGAATATCCTCTAGGAGAGGAAGTATATTACGGTCAAGCAGGTCTGCGTCCTGAATAATGGCCGCAGCGAGCCATTCCTGGCCTTCGCTGGTGGCGAGCCATGCTGCAACCCTTCTGGCCTCCTCTGCTGTGCCTCGATTGTTTATGACTCTGAATATCGTGGTTTTGCTTAAAGGTTCCATATGCTGACTATAAATATTAGGATGAATTCTACAATGAAAGATAAGTGCTTCTTCAGGTTCTTGAGACATGCCTTGTAGTGAGTGTTTACCGTGTTTAGTGACAAGCCCATCATCTTGGATATTTCCTTATTGGAGAAGCCTTCGCATCGGAACTGAGCGACCTTCCTCTGCTGTTCCGGTAGTTTGTCAATTGCAGCAAAGAGTTCTTTGATCTCTCCATGTTTTTCAGCTTGAGCGAATATGTCGTCCTCGATTTGTCCTCTCTGCTGCACAATCTGATAATTATGTTGTAATGCTGAGTTGTGGTCTCTGACGTAATTAAGTACGGAATTACGTGTCATGGCATAGAGGAAATTCTTGATAGGCATCTCTGGATTAAGGTCTTTCCTGATTAGCCATAATTTTTCAAAAATGAATTGCAGAATGTCCTGGGAATCGTCGTGATTCTTTACATATCTCATGATCAGGGTATATAGCAGCCTGACATAACGGTCGTATATGGCTGTAAACGCACTCCTGTCATCTTCTTTAAGAAGTGACACGAGTTCGGAGTCCGTCTTGAGGCTGTAATCTATTTGCCCGTCAATCATATAGTAGGTGTTTTATCCTCGCAAAGATAGTTAAATAATCACTTTACACATAAATCTCAAAAAAATGTGAGGGTGATATCACATTTTTTTAAAAGTTGTGTGTATTAGTATGATAACCACTGTGAAATTTATATACACCATTATAAACTATAAAACCAAAAAACAAATGAAACTAATCAGATCTATTTTGGCGCTGATTGTTTTCGTTGGGTTCAGTTTTTCCATGACTGCCCAGAACGTCACAATCAATAAAAGCCAGGTGACTCTAGAAACAGTTCTGGACGATCTTTCAAGACAGACTGGTTTTGAATTCCTTCATTCAAGGCCGACAGTCAATCCAGATGAAATCGTTTCTCTCAATGTTTCCGGTGTGTCTCTTGAGACTGCGCTTCAGAAACTATTCAGCAACAAACCAATTGGTTATGAAATCAAGGATTCCAAGGTTTATCTTATAGCCAAGGATACCCCTGACACACCAAAGAAAGATGAAAAGGTTGTTGTAACAGGTACAATCGTAGATGCCACAGGTCTTCCTGTTATCGGAGCCGGTGTTATTGTAAAGGGTACAACAAGAGGTGTCAGTGCAGGACTTGACGGAGATTTCTCAATTGAAGTTGATCCATCAGAAACTCTCCTTTTCTCAAGCATTGGTTATGATGATGTAGAGATTCTCGTAGGTAACCAGACAACTCTCTCTGTGGTGATGAATGAAAGCTCTTTGATGCTTGCTGAGACAGTGGTTATCGGTTACGGTGCTGTAAAGAAAAGAGACGTATCTACAGCGATCTCTCAGATCAAGTCAGAGGACATAGCAAATCACTCAATTTCAGACTTCCGTCAGGCTATGGTCGGCAAGATGGCCGGTGTATCAGTTATGCAGACCAGCGGAGATCCAGAGGGAAGCGTGATGGTTCGCGTTCGTGGTATCGGTTCGGCTACAGCCGGTAACGACCCTCTTTACGTTATTGACGGCGTGCCAGTGGAGTCAGGACTCTCTAACATCAATGCAAACGACATTGAGTCAATGGAGGTTCTTAAGGATGCTTCATCAGCTGCGATCTATGGTTCAAGAGGTTCGAATGGTGTCATCCTCGTTACAACCAAGAAAGGATCATCTGAGAAGCTGACAGTGGGCTATGACGGATATTACGCTCTTGACATGGTGTCAAAGAAGCTTCCTATGATGGACGCATATGAGTACGCTCAGTTCGTTAAGGAAGGTCACGACAACGCATATTATGATGCAAATCCTGGCGGAACAGACCCTAACGGTTCTCGCTCGGACTCATGGGCTAACTATCCTGTGGAGATCATTCCATACCTCGAGGGACAGGCAGGTCTTACAAATACTGACTGGCAGGACGCTATCTTCAGAAATGCGCACACTCACAGCCACAATCTCTCATTCTCAGGAAAGAGCAACAATGTGAACTACTTCATTTCTGGAAATGTCCTTGAGAAGCAGGGTATCATCATCAATTCAGATTACACAAAGTACGCTCTCCGTTTCAATCTTGACGGTAAGAGTGGTAATTTCAAATATGGCGTAAACTTCGCTCCATCATATTCAAAGTCAAACAGAGTTAATGCTTCTGGTGCATATGGTGACGGCGGTGTGGTTCAGTCTGCTCTCGCGTACAACCCAATGTGGCCGATCTACAATGAGGACGGATCCTTCAACTTTTTGGGTAATGGTTACTGGAGAATCGGCAATGACTATCAGCACAATGAAATCCTTAACCCAGTTGCCCTTGCGACATTGAAGAAGGATGTGGTTGAAAGGGTTTCAATGACAGGTAGAGCATTTGCATCATATGAGTTCTTTGAGGGCTTCTCATTCCAGACATCGCTCGGTGGTTCTTACTACAGTGCATATAACGAGCAGTATTCTTCTCAGGATCTTGAAACTATAGGAAAAGCAAACTATGGAATGAAGTCGAATCCAATTGGATACGCTTCTTCTGCTTTCCAGTACAACTGGCTGTGGGAGAATCAGTTGACATTTAACCGCACTTTCAATGACAAGCATATGGTAAATGCAATTCTGGTTCACTCAATGCAGAAGGATACTCAGAAGAGCATGAATGTCAAGGCTACAGATTATCCAAACGACTATATCCAGACAATTGGTGGTGGTGTTGTCAATAGCGGAAACTCTCTGACAGATGAGTATTCTCTCGCATCACTCCTTGCCCGTGTACAGTACAGCTACATGAGTAAGTATATGTTCTCTGCTGCAATCCGTGCCGATGGTTCGTCTAGATTCGGTAAGAATAACCGTTGGGGTTACTTCCCATCTGTTTCAGCAGCATGGAGAATTTCTGGTGAGGATTTCATGAGCAATACCAAGGGATGGCTTACAGACCTCAAGTTGAGAGCCAGCTATGGTATGACAGGTAACTTCCAGATTGGAAACTACACCCACCTTTCTACAATGGATACAGATAACTATATCCTTGGTAGCGGTAACGGAAGTGAGACCAGCGGTTACAAGCCTACAGGTGTTGAGAACCCAGATCTTACTTGGGAGAAGACAGGAATGGCCAACGTCGGTATCGATGCAAACTTCTTGAATGGATATATTACATTGACAGCTGAGTACTACAACTCTATGACAACAGACATGCTCCTCAATGTACCTATCCCTCACCTTACTGGTTATAGCACAACCCTTATGAATATCGGTAAGGTTAATAACAGGGGTGTTGAGCTTCAGATCGGTTCGTCGCATTCTTATGAGAATGGTCTCGGCTACTCGTTCAACGCAAACTTCGCGAAGAATATCAACGAGGTTAAGGCTCTCGGAGCAAACGATACTCCTATCATCTCTACAGGTAGCGTAAATCACGCGTACTATATTACTCAGGTAGGTTCTCCAATCGGATCATACTACCTTATGACTGTTGACGGTGTATTTAAGAATCAGGCGGAGCTTGATGCTTACCCTCACTTCGACAACACCCAGCCTGGTGACTTCAGATTTGTTGACGTTGACGGAGACGGCGTTATCGACCTTGACAAGGACCGCTCAATCGTTGGTAATTATATGCCAGATTTTACTTATGGATTCGGTGGTAGCATCGACTATAAGGGAATAGACTTTGAGGTTGCATTCCAGGGAGTATATGGTAATGAGATACTCAACCTTAACAAGCGATACCTAGACAATATGGAGGGTAACGTGAACGGTACCATCGCAGCAAGAAACCGTTGGATCAGCGAAGACCAGCCAGGTGATGGTCTCACTAACCGTGCGAACAGAAAGCAGAAGGGTAATAACGGACGTACTTCAACATGGCACCTTGAGGATGGTTCATACCTCAGACTTCAGAACGTTGCTTTGGGTTACACTCTCCCAAGCAGAATCTCAGAATCTTTCAAGGTTCAGAGACTCCGCGTTTATGTGTCTGCACAGAACCTGTTCACTTGGACAAATTACTCTGGATACAACCCTGAGGTCAGCAACCGTTCAAGCGCATTGACTCCGGGTGAGGATTATGGTACATATCCACTTGCAAGAACTTTCATGGTAGGTCTTAACTTAACATTCTAGTAAAAATGAAGAGAATCAATATACTTTTGGCTATATTGGCACTTGGCGTCATGACTTCTTGTGAGAAGTTCTTTACTCTGACTCCAAATTATGAGGTGCCTGTAGACAACCTATATCAGACTGCACAGGATTTTGATATTGCAGTCGTCGGATGCTATTCTAAGCTTCAGGGACAGGTGAACTATTACACCGAGCTCTGCGAGTATAGAAGTGATAATATGTTCTTGAGTGCCCCAACAGCAGGTACCCAGGATAGATATGATATCGACCAGTTCAAGGACAAGCCGTCAAACGGTATTCTTGAGGAAGCATGGGCTAACTTCAATAACGGAGTATATCGTTGCAACATGGTTCTCGACAGAATAGACGGAGCTGACTTCGATGAGGCTCTCAAGAACCAGTACAAGGGTGAGGCGATGTTCCTCCGTGCCTTTACATATTTCAATATGTATAGAATCTGGGGAGGTGTCCCTACCACTAGAAAGGTCGTGACTGTTGCCGAGTCTCTTACAATTGGCAGATCTTCAGAGGAGGATATGTACAATTTCATCGCCGGTGATCTTGAGGATATCGTAGAGGGCGCTTGGCTTCCTGCAACATATGGAAAGGAAGGTGAAGGTAGAGCCACACTTGGAGCAGCTAAGGCTCTCCTTGCAAAGGTATATCTTACCTTCGGAAAGTATCAGGAGGCAGCAACGCTTCTTCAGTCTATGATCGGTACATATGAGCTTCTTCCAAACGTGGCTGACGTATTCGATGCAGCCAATGAGAATAATAAGGAGATTATTTTCGCAGTTAGATTCAACAAGGAAGTTCCTGGCGAAGGTCATGGTGCTTGGTTCAGCATCGCGAACCTCAGTGATGACTCAGGAAGAACAGCTATCCTCAATGACGTATACGAGGCGAATGATGCTCGTAAGGATATGATCGAATATCAGAAGGTCGACGGTGTTAACGTCTATCTTATGAAGAAGTTCTTCGATCAGAGAGACGCTACAAACAAGAACTATGGCAATGACCAGATCGTTTTGCGATATGCTGACGTTCTTCTGATGTATGCGGAGGCTCTTAACGAGGTGGCATACTCAAATGACCAGCAGTCGGAGGCAATGAAGGCTCTTAATGCAGTTCATACTCGTGCAGGTCTTGCTCCTCTTGACATCGCGGATCTTCCTAATCAGGATGCGTTCCGTAGAGCTATTTGTAAGGAACGTCAGCTTGAGTTCCCATATGAGGGTCACAGATGGTTCGACGTAGTGCGTATGGGATATGCAATCGAGTTTGCAGCGGCTGAAGGACATACAATCCAGCAGTATCAGTTCGTATATCCTATTCCTAATACTGAGCTTGAGCGTATCAACAATACTCAGCTCCTTTGGCAGAATCCTAACTATTAATAGATGCAATGATGAAAAAGATTTTATATACATTTTTAGCAGGCGTTGCAGCTCTTTGCGCTTGTCAGCCGGAGACAGTTCTGGAGAGGCCGTTTGACCTCTATCAGGTTGCGAGCGTGGAGGCAGTTGCTGGAGACAATGCAGCAACAGTTACGTGGACAACGCAGGAGGGTAAGCCTAATCCAGAGGAATTCCTCCTTATCTGGACTGCCGACATGACAGGTGTAGAAGGCGGTGAAATGACTCTAGAGGCAGACAAGAGGTCTGTTGTAGTTGAGAACCTCGTTAACGATTGCGGTTATACATTCACCCTTCAGGCTAAGTATTCTAATGGCCTTTCGCAGAAGGTGACATCGAAGTGTACTCCAAAGACTTCTCGCTTTGCCGTAACTGGATTCTCTGCTAATGCTGGTTCAGAAAGAATCCTCCTCACTTGGACTAAGCCGGTTACCGACAGACTTTCAAGCTATACCATCACATGGACTCCAGGAAATGGAGAGCAGAAGATTACTGAGTATGCTACAGAAAGACTTATGGTAGAGAATCTCACCAATGACACTGAGTATACATTCACAATCGTATGTAACTATCCTAACGGTGACAGTGAGTCTTGTGTGGCATCTGCAACTCCTGGTCTTGTGATCCCTATCCTTACAAGCGTTCAGTCTCCTGTTAAGCATCAGTTGGTTTCATTCGAGTACAACCCAATGTACTTTATGGCAGCTGAGGTGTCTTCAGTGGCATGGGAGTTCAGCGATGGCCAGACAGCATCAGGCTTGACTGTTCTTCATTCATTTGCCGTAGAAGGAAATGCAACTGCTAAGGCAACAGTTACATATGTTGATGGAACAACTGACACTGGCTCAATAGAGATGACTGTAAATGGATATTCATGGTCTAAGAAGCAGATTAAGGCAGTTAAGGCTTCTAACCCAGTATTCTCGCCAGATGGTTCGACATTGTATATTTCTACTTCTGACGGTACAGGAGATGTCTATGCTATTGACACCTGGACTGGCGAGCAGAAGTGGGTTTATCCAATCGAGAAGGTAACATACGGTGGTGGTCCAGCTGTCGGTCCGGACGGATCTATTTACGTTGGTGCACAGGGTAGCAAGTTCTACGCTATCAAGGCAGACGGAACCGAGAAGTGGACATTTGAGACTTGCGGAAATGTAGAAGGATTCCCTGCTGTAACATCTGACAATAATGTCTATGTTGTTTCTAACGGTACTGTTGCAACTCTCTACTCACTTAACGCGAATACGGGTGCTGCAAAGTGGACTAAGGAGCTCGCTGGCGGTACAGGTAGTGCAGTCGCTGTTGACGCTGAGGGCAACGTTTACGTCGGAACAAACGAAGGCGTATGGTCATTTACAGCTGACGGAGCTCAGAGATGGAATACATCAGGAATCAATGTCACTGAGCGTGGATCATTTGCAATCAATGGCAATGTCCTTTATGCTGCATTGAAGAAGACTGATGGTGTTGCTGCAATTGATATGTCAAATGGTAACATTAACTGGAAGACCGCTAAGGGTTCTAACGATTCATACTTCCCTACAATTGGTCCGGATGGAACAATCTACTACACAAGTAAGGGTGATCAGAAGGTGTTTGCTATCAACCCTGATGGTACGCTCAAGTGGGAGACAGAAAAGATTGCTGCCCTCATTTATACCAATGTCGCTGTTTCTAAGGATGGTAAGCTCTACACTGGTACTCAGGCAAATGTAGGTGAAACTGGATCTAAGCAGCTTCTTACAATTGATGCAGCAACCGGTAGCTATACTATGGAGGCATCAGACCAGATAATGTCAGCATTCACATTTGGTCCAGACGCACGAGTTTATTTCGGTACTGTAGGTAAGAACCTCTGCACAATTGAGACAGCAGGTCCAGCTGATTCATGGTGTATGAGAGGTGGTAACATTCAGGGTACAAACTCTCTTAAATAATGAGGTTTGCTTCAATTTTCACGGTGCTTTCCGCATGTTTTATGATGGCATGCGGAAAGCCTGTTGATACCCCAAGCCCAGATAAGCCTTCTGGAGGCAGCAAGATGGATGGCCTTGTACAGTTGGAAAAGCTGTGGGCAGAGACCACTCCATTTGAAGTATCCAAGACAAGGATGGATATTTTTGACAAGCTTCAAGGATATGCTGATGCTTGCACAAGCAGCGCATTTAAGTATATGTTTGATTATGATGCAAATAAGTATTCATTGACTGTCAAGTATGATAATATACTTTCTTGTTATGATGCTGCCTTTGAACGAGTCCTGAATGGTCTTAAAACAATGAGGCCAAAGAATGGGGAAGTGTATATCTGGATGTTGTATAACATGGGATATGTGATTCAGACACCGTCCATGGCGTTTGCAATTGATGTGTATCATTACCGTGCTGACGAACTTGCTCCATATATAGATTTTTATGCTTCGACTCACGTTCATACAGACCATAAGTCGGAAAAATTGATGAAGGCTATGTATGACGTCGGTAAGCCGGTGTTGAGCAACTTCTATGAACCACAGAAGAATTATCAATATTATTCGACTGGAACAAAGGACTATACGGTTGGTGACTGTGCACTTCACACATTTATCACACGTCATAACAATGGATCTACAAATGTTCCGGTTACAGTCTTTCAGATAGACTGTGGTCCTGACACGGGAAACTTTGTG
>JAZOPY010000013.1:0-11940 GCA_045655825.1 Candidatus Cryptobacteroides sp.
AATAAAGCCATTTACAGCTGCTGCAGGTCAGAAGCTTACTCTTTCAGTTAATGGATATTCAAAGGATATAACTATCCCTAATGACAAAAACGTAACATTCACAGCAGGTAAGATCAAGACTTTGAACTTTGCTTATGATAAGGTTGAGACTGTGGTTCCTGAGCCGGATGGAGCAGATAAGGTTGTAATAGACTTTTCTACAAAGGGTTATGCTAATTCTGCTCCTGTGTCTAACGTTACGCAGATGCCTGTAACTGTATCATTTGCAAAAGGTTCAAACGCGTCAAATGAACCTAAGTACTATACAACAGGAACAGCAGTTCGTACATATGGTGGAAATACTATAACAGTATCTTCTGCTCTTGGTAAGGTGGTCGGCGTAGAATTTATTTTCTCAACAACCGAAACCACCGATAACTCTAATGGAATAACAGCTGATGCGGGAATACTTGCTCTTCCATCTTGGACAGGTTCAGAGGAGTCTGTAACATTTACAATTTCGGGCTCAACAGGGCATCGCAGAATTCAGAAACTGGAGGTTTATGTTGATACTGAAGGTGAAGAGTGGGAGGCAGTGCAGTTGGAAACACCTGTTGTAGAGTGTTCTGCTCAGACTGAAAATACTCTTACTTTCCAGTGGGATGCGATTACTAATGCTCTTGGTTATGAGGTGACATTTGATGGTGAGACTGTAGAGGTTACAGAAACAACATACATTTTGATGGAGCTTGAACCTGAAACAGAATATGAAATATCTGTTAAGGCTTTGGGTGACGGAACATATTATTTGGACTCTGAAGTTGCCACTGTTACCGGTGAAACAACAGAGGAGGTTGAGTCTAGCGGTGTTCCTACTGATGCTACGCTTTCATTTGCAAATAAGGCACAGAGAACATCATTCTCGACTTCACAGCAGGTTTGGTCGCAGAATGGAATTACATTTACGAATGATAAGGGAAGTTCTACTAGTAATGTTGCTGATTATGCGAATCCTGTAAGATTGTATGCAAATTCTAAGGTTACAGTAACTGCAGCTGGTAATATTACCAAGATCATATTCGATTGTAACTCATCATCATATGCTACAGCAATGAAGAACTCAATCGGTACTGTGTCTGGTGCAACAGTTACAGTCAGCAGCGATAAGGTTACAGTTACTTTCACAACGGCTGTAGAGTCATTTGTTGTTGCTAAACTCACTGCTCAGGTGAGAATGGATAGCATTACTGTCACATACCTTAACTGATCCACATCCGGCGGAGGCGTCGGGGTGATGAGCCTATAGGCGAAGAGCCTGCCGCGACGGTTACGACCGGAGAAGCAACTATAAAGAGTTCGACAGAGGTGACTCTGTCGGGCTCTTTTGTTTTGGTTGGATGCTAAAGCAGAAAGTGCGACGCACTATTTGTTTAAATGGCTGTTTGTCAGAACTTTAGAAATACTGTGATATCCAGAAATGTGCTCCATGGTTGTTTTTTTTGTTACCATGGAGCGCGTGAATGTGGGTTCTGTGCTGTTGGGTGGCATGTTGGTGTGCCCCATGGTCGGCAAAAATGACCATGAAGCACATCTGGTTGTATTCCAACTCTTGGGAGGCGCACCGCCGCCAGAGGGCCCTCCGGCGGCTGCAGGCAGAGAGCCAGCGGCGAGCTCGGCCAAAGGGCTCGCCGCTGACGGCATGCCTGCTGCGATTAGTGCTGAATGAAAGATATGACATATAGCTGAAAGACAGTGGCCAGGCGGAGCATATTCCTTCTTTTTGCTCCGGCGGCCACTGCCTTTTTGTTTTATAATTATAGAGATGTGGGCATCTGCCCAAGCGTATAGGGCAGTGTCTAAAGTTTTTCGATATCTTCGACAGTCAGTCCTGTGCCTTGGGAGATGATGTCAATGGATACGCCGAGTGATTTCAGCTTCTTGGCATTTTCCATAGCTTCCATTCTGCGGCCTTTTTCAATTCCGATTTCCTCGCCCTCAGCACGTCCCTCGGCACGTCCCTCAGCACGTCCCTCAGCACGTCCTTCTTCACGAGCGAGTTCTGCTGTGGAATTAAGTGTATTCAGATAGTCTCCCATGTTCTTCAATGATTTATAGTATTGCTTCTTTTCCTCTGCGGTAAAGTTATCAATTTCTGCGAGTTTAAACAAGCGCGTGAAAAAAGGATCAGAAAATTCTTTAGGAATATCTACCATTTCATGAATATGTTTCAGCAGGTACATCCACTTGTCATATATTGAACTTATCTCCCATAGGCATTTGTTAAAACGACCAAGCTCGAGGAATACATATCGCAATACATCTGTCATTATGTCGTCTTTATATGAGTCTTCCCTTAGACGATAAGAAGATCGATACTTGTCTTCTGGCCAATCATCTGTATGCTTGAATTTGAAATTGACGATTGCAATTACGATGACAGGTTTAAGGTTGTACTCCCAATTGAAATTTCCGACATCTTCTCCGCCTGCTTTCTTCTTCAGGTAATTGTCATGAGCGTGGCGGCCTTGTTCGCTGATGGGATAGGTCGTATAGTAGACTGCACGCTCCCGGAAATGTTTCTGATAGCCTTTCTGCATTTCAATGATGAAGTCTGTTCCGTCCTTGCATTTGCATTCAATGTCGAAGATCACTTTCTTGTCCTCTTCGCTGATTCCTAGATGCTCGGTTTTGATAAAGGCTACATTATCAATTACCACATCTTCCAGAATCATGTTCAAGAACCCAATAAGGATGTCTTTGTTTGCGTCAGTTCCAAATAGTCGTTTGAACATAAAATCACACTGAAGTTCAGCGTATTTCTTTCCACTTGCTTTTTGTTCCTCATTTGTAGAACTTTGTTGTGCCATAATATGCTATAGTTAACAGGTTAATATTTCTGCAAAGTTCCGGAGATATATCCGCGTAACAAAAAAGTACGCGGATAAAGTGGAAAATCGCCTTCTTATTGAAGTGTAGACTGGAAATGCGAGTGAAAATTTGTTTGATTTTTATAAAAAATGAAACAAAAAAAGCAGTGGCCACTGCCTTTCGGCTTGTTGCATGTAATCTGAGTTCTGGTGAGGCAAGCATCTGGCGTTGCAGGTGTCTGGTGGCGGGTGTCGTGCAGGGAGTGCTGAATGAATGAGTTTGTCCGTAAAATGGGTCAAATTACGGACAAACTGGGTGAATTGATATCATTTGTCCGTAAAATGGGTCAAATTACGGACAAACTATCGGGCTGGCTTACTTATACTTCTCGAAGTGTTCCTTGCCTACGCCGCATGCGGGGCAGGTCCAGCTGTCGGGGATGTCTTCGAAAGCGGTTCCGGGGGCTATGCCTGATTCCGGATCTCCTTCTGCGGGGTCGTAGATGTAGCCGCAGATGATGCAAACATACTTATCCATAACTTTATTAGTTTTGGATGATGTTTCCAATTTCTGGGCCAGTTTGGAGATTTCTCGACTCGCTTCGCTCGCTCGAAATGACAGATACGGCGCTCGAAATGACAGAATGGTAGAATACTCCCTCGAAATGACATAGACGGCGCTCGAAATGACAGAGGGGTAGAATACTCCCTCGAAATGACAGGATGGGGTTCCCGAAGTGGCAGGGCTCGAAATGCCGGAGGGGTTAGAGGAGGGTGCTGAAGGTTTTCAGGAGACCGGCGGGGTCGCCTGAGGAGTGGAGCTCGATGCTGTAGCCTGATGGGGTGGCCTGAGCGATGCCTTCTTCCTGCATGACTTCCTGGAGATGGCGGGCTACTGCGGGAGCGGGGTCGATGACGGTCACCGTGCGCTCGGGGAAGCGCTCACCGGCCACTTTGCTGATAGTGTTAATCAGGAAAGGATAGTGTGTGCATCCAAGTACTATGGTGTCGGCACCTGCTTCAAGCAGCGGCAGCAGACTTGCCTTTACGACTTCTTCCGCTTCCGGGCCATAAACCTTGCCCCTTTCGACAAGCTCCACGAACCCCTGTCCGATGTGCTCGACGATCCTGACGTCGGCCGCCCATTTCTCGCGTGTGTCTATGTATTTTGTGGCTTTCAGGGTTCCGGCTGTGGCGAGGACTCCGACGACACCGGTGCCGGTCAGATGGGCTGCCGGCTTGATGGCCGGTTCCATGCCGATGAACTTGACCGGAAACTCTTCGCGGAGGGTCTTGATGGCGGCTGCTGTTGCCGTGTTGCAGGCTACTACTATGATTTCGCAGCCCTTTCCAAGAAGGAAACGCGTGATCTCGCGTGCGCGGTCTATTATATATTCCCGACTCTTCTCGCCGTACGGACAGTGTGCGTTGTCTGAGTAGTAGATATAGCCCTGCTCCGGAAGAACCTTCTGGATCTCCCTGAAGACGGACAGTCCGCCGACGCCTGAGTCGAATATTCCTATCATCTTATGACCGAATCTATAATGTCAAGTTCTTCTCTTGAGAACTTTGTGTTCTTGATTGCCTGAAGGTTGTCGTCAATCTGGGCTACGCTGCTGGCTCCAATGATTACCGAGGTGACGAGGTCGTCCTTCAATGTCCATGCAAGTGCCATCTGGGCCAGGGTCTGTCCTCTTTCTGCTGCCAATGTGTTAAGTTTCTGGATCTTCTGGAGAAGCTCCGGAGTGATCGTGCTTGCCTTGAGGGAGAAGTCGCGTGCTGCCCTTGAGTCTGATGGTATGTTTCCCGAGAGATATCTGTCTGTGAGGAGGCCCTGCGCCAGAGGAGAGAAAGCGATCAGTCCTGAACTTGCTTCTTTTGCCTGCTGCAGGAGGTCCGAAGTCTCGGGAATCCTGTGCATGATATTGTATTTTACCTGGTGCAGAAGACAAGGGACGTCGTGGTCTGCCAGATATTTGTATGCGAATTCAGCTGCCTCGTGCGGGTAGTTCGATATGCCGGCATAGAGGGCCTTGCCGCTGCGGACGATGTCCACGAGTGCCTGCATTGTCTCCTGAAGCGGAGTGTCAGGGTCGAATCTGTGTGAGTAGAATACGTCCACATAGTCGAGGTTCATCCTCTTGAGGCTCTGGTCAAGGCTGCTCATGAGGTATTTGCGTGAACCGAGGTTGCCGTATGGTCCCGGCCACATGTCATATCCAGCCTTGGTCGAGATGAAAAGTTCGTCTCTGTACGGACGCAGGTCGCTCTGCATCACTTTGCCGAATGTGGCTTCTGCGCTGCCGTATGACGGGCCATAGTTGTTGGCGAGGTCAAAGTGGCATACGCCCTTGTCGAAGGCATGGAGGAGCATGTCCCTGCTGCGTGAAAGGGGAGCAGTGTCTCCGAAGTTCTGCCAGAGCCCGAGGGAGATCTCAGGGAGCATGATGCCGCTGCGGCCGCACCTGCGGTATTGCATTCCGCTTTCGTAACGGTCCTGTGCCGCTGAATAGACTGGATTGATCATAGTTTGTGACGTTATTCGCACAAATATACGGAAAAAACACTAAATTTGTATGATTTATACATCATTAAGCACATGATAAGTACAGACCAGATAAAGGAACTTCAGCAGCGTGTCGAGACCCTCGGCAGGTGCATTAATATAGAGGATAAACGTGCGGAAGTGGCATCAAAGACTGAAAGGACGCTTGCTGCTGACTTTTGGGACGATCCAAAGGCGGCGGAGAAGTTCCTGAAGGAACTCTCTGGCGTAAAGTTCTGGGTGACGGGATTTGACAAGGTGGCCTCTGATGTGGAGGATCTGAATGTCCTGCTGGAGCTTGAGGATGAGGATATCGATAACGCTTATGTTGCTGCTGTTGAAGGTCTTGAGGCTCTCGAGCTCAGGAACATGCTTGGCGAGGAGGGAGACAACCTCGGAGCTGTGCTTACCATCAATTCCGGAGCAGGTGGAACCGAAGCAAATGACTGGTCGGCGATGCTGATGCGAATGTATGTGCGCTGGGCGGAGCGAAACGGATATAAGGTGACTGTTACCGACGAGCTCGAGGGAGAGGATGCCGGAATCAAGTCTGTGACCATGCAGGTGGAGGGCGACTATGCCTTCGGATATCTCAAGGCCGAGAGCGGAGTTCACCGTCTGGTGCGTATCTCACCGTTCAATGCCCAGGGAAAGCGTCAGACGACATTCTCGTCTGTATTTGTATATCCGCTTGTCGACGACAGCATCGAGATAGAGATAAATCCTGGAGACCTCGAATGGGATACATACCGTTCGAGCGGTGCCGGCGGACAGAATGTCAACAAAGTGGAGACCGGCGTGCGCGTAAAGCACATCCCGTCCGGAATCGTTGTGGAAAACACGGAGACGCGTTCTCAGCTTGACAACCGCCAGAATGCTCTCCGTATCCTCAAGTCGCGTCTGTATGATATAGAATTGAAGAAGCGCCAGGAGAAGCAGGCAGAGCTTGAAGGTCAGAAAAAGAAGATCGAGTGGGGCTCGCAGATCCGCAGTTATGTGCTGCATCCATACAAGATGGTCAAGGACCTCCGCACCGGTCACGAAACTTCCGACACTCAGGGTGTCCTCGACGGCGATCTTAACGACTTCATGAAAGTCTTCCTGATGGAAAACAGCAAATGAGAAGGGTGCTCATAATGGCTTTGATGGCAGTTTTTGCGTTCGTCGCTTGCACTGACGAGCCGATAGCTCCTGTCCCAGCCCCGCCTTCCGACACAGAAACCCCAACCCAACCAAACGACTCTCAGACCCCTGAAACTCCTGAGCAGCCAGATGAACCTGAAGTTCCTGAGCAGCCAGAGGAGCCTGAAACTCCAGTTGTGCCGGAGCCAGAACCAACCACCGACCCCGAGGTGCCTGAGCCTGAGGAACCGGATGTGCCTCAGCAAGGGAGCAGTATCGTGTTTGTCGATGGTGTCACTGTCGACTCAGGCTGGTACGATGTGAATAAAATGGGGGATGGTACCCTTAATGGGGATATAAACATGTGCTGGGCAGCGGCTTCGGCAAATATGATCCAATGGTGGCAGGACAGGTATGTCGCTGCCGGCAATTCTCTTCCTAAGTCAGCTGTCAGTGGTCCCGGAACGGTATATGTTGCCTCTGCGGGTAGAGAATACGAACTCGCGCTGATGGATATGTATCACTCAGAATGGAACAATGACAAGGGGTGCCATACAGCTGAGAGCATTCCATGGTATTTCGAAGGTGTAAATTATGGTGAGACTGCCTCTGCCGGTTCCCAGGCCTATCCGTTGACCGACGGCGGCTACTGGAAGGATATATGGCCCGAGGTCTACCCTCATCTATATCATGAATACACCTATATGTTCGGATGGTATGTGGACTTATACACTTCAGAGTTTACAGCTTACGAACATTGGGGAAACGGGACCTCCCTTTATGGAGTCGAACGTCATAGGAAGTTCTCGGACTTTATTGTCCAATTCGTGGATAGGGGAATAGCATCAATGGCCATAACCCTCAGCCCGAATGGTGGCCTGCATCACGCTACAACAGTCTGGGGATATGAAATCGATAATGTATTCGGCCTTGTGACAAGGCTATGGATTACGGACTCTGATGACCAGATCTCCGAACCAAAGCAGCAGCTTCTGAACGAATACCAAGTCAGCTACTCGCCCGGTGACAAATTCATCACCCTCACCAGCGACGCTGTCCGTTACAGAAAATGTTACGTAGTCTCCCTGAATCCATTCTCTGGCTATAAATAACAGGATAGGTCTGGCACACGTTGATTTGTAAACTCTTATGTTTCAAAGGTTTGTGAAATGTTAAGTGCCCACCCTCCAACCCTTTGCCAAATTCAGGAGGATAGAGTATTCTGTATCCCTTTTGATAAAAAAGTAGACAAAAATATAATATGTGTTGCAACGTTTGCCGGTGACTTGGCATCTTTTGCTCCGGTTAGTAGTAAAAGAAGATTAATGAAACGTTGTATATTCGTGCTTTTGGTGGCTGTCATGTCCACCTCTCTTTTTGCGCAGGATCATCAGGCTTCCGGAAATCATCCTTATTCGATCAAGGTTCAGGGATTCATGGGAGGCTATCTTTCTCCGAGTGGAAATATAAAGGATATCGGTCCTAATGCTCCCACAGGAATCAACTTTGGTGTCGAACTGCCGTCAACCGGGCAGAAGCCATGGCAGCAGTATCTTAATGATCCGGCGGTCGGAGTCGGAATGTCATACCTTAATTTCGGAAATGATGTCATGGGAGAGGGTATTGCTCTCTATCCATATATAATGATCAATGCATTGACCGAGAATCGATGTCAGATTAAGCTGAAAGTGGCTTCGGGTCTGGTGGCAGTCAATAATTATTATAAGATGACTCTTGATGAGGAGATTCCTAACAGGACTTTCGGCTCTCTCATCAATGCATATCTTAGTGCAGGTCTTAATGCTGACTTTTCGATAAATAAAAATCTGAAGATCAATACTGAATTAGGCTTCTATCACATCAGTAACGGACGAATTTCCGAACCTAATAAAGGTGTGAATGTGCTTTACGGTGGTGTGGGACTCATTGCCACGCTCAATCCGGACGAGGGGAAGGAGCTTGAACCAATGAAGTTTCCAGACCTCCCGTACAAATGGAGCCTGAACATTACAGGAGCCGCCGGCGTGCAGAATGCTGATATTGACGATGACCGCAGGTTCTTTGTGTCCACATTTCATCTGGGTGGGATTTACAGCCTGACGAATTGGTATGGAGTCGGTCTTGGTGTCGATGTGTTTTATAATGATGCGGTCAGTGAACTGACCAAGAGAAACCTGTATTGTCCTAAACATCAATATACTAATGCTCAGAAGACCCGTATGGGCGTGAGCTGGAACAATGAGTTCAAGTTCGGGGATGTTACGGCCTTGGTTGATTGGGGAGTGTATCTGATCAATCCTGTTCGTCATTACTACGAAGTTGACCATACGGCATATGGGTGTGACCACCGCCTCCCGCTCTTCTATAAATCTGAAGGTCCAGGAGGTCAGGAGACCTTTCATTATATCCGCTTCGGTCTGAAGTACAGGATATGGGACAATCTCTACGTCCAGGCTCTGGCCAAGACGCATCTGCATATATGCGAATGCATAGAGTTCGGCATAGGCTACCAGATACCGTTTACCCGCAAAGGTGACCGCGCCAAGTACGGAAAGATCTTCCACCACACCCGCACCTGGTGGGAATAAAGTCAAGCATCTCGTTTGAGATGCTTTTTTCATACTGATTGTTTTCTGTGAGATGTTTCGTATATTTACAACGATAAATCGGGATTTAGTTATGAAGAACTACCTTACCTGTCTAAAAATGGTAGTAGCATACTATACGGTGAGGGTTCTGAATGGTGGTCAGTTCCATTGAGTTTGATTTATCAGGAAAAGTATGAAAAAGTTTATTGCATTGACTATTGTGTCCAGTTTTCTGTTGGTCGGGTGTACTGCTCCAACGTGGTTCGAAATGTTTGATGAAGTAACATATGATGATTTGGAGGTGAGACCTGTATCCTTTTACTTGAATGGTGAGGAATTCTACTCAGAGAAGAATCCAGCTGAACAACGTCCTTCTTTAGCTTATCCTATGGGACAGCATTGCTATGTTCATTTGGTTGAAGGTGAAGATTCGCTATTCAGTATGTACTATCCTCGTGAGAACTTCAATGACGGAGAAGGTATTTCCAATGTTGGAATTAGTTTGACATTCGTTTGGTATGCTCCGGAGTTGACTATAGGAGTAAAGTATCATTTACCGGAACCATCTCCCACAATAGCATATCCGCGCATAAGTTATCAAGAAACAGCAGGTGATAATCGGGTTTTTGAGGCAAAAGATGGTTGGGTGGAATTTTCTCAAATCGACACAGTGAATAATATTATCAGCGGTTCTTTTGCTTTCATTGCAGAGGATATGTATAATAGTGGGGATACTGTGAATGTCACAGATGGAGTGTTTGAAAACATACCATTGATTTATAAGTGATTTATTAGTTTTATTTAGGTTGAGACTGATATCACAAATCTGTGTTTTGAGACTTAAATAGAAATGGCAGTATAACCTATACAATAATGAGGAAAGGTATTATAACATATAATTAGACCTTTAAAATTCCAATTTATCTGACAGCCTTAACGTAGTTTAGCTCCCTCCTCCCTGATAAGACACTTTGGGCTGTCTTTTTCTGTCCATGAAAACGGCGGTTTTCGTGGATGGGAACGGGAAATGAGCCTGTCATCCACAAAAAGGGATGTTTTCGTGGACGGGGTCCGGGATATTTGTTATATTTGCATGATTTGAATGAAAATACAATATTAAACATATAAAAAATGGCAGATTTTAAGTATGCACCGATGTTTCAGCTTGGCGAGGACAAGACTGAATACTACAAGATTCCGGGTTCGGAGCAGTATGTAAGTACTGGCGAATTCGAGGGACATGAGATTCTCAAGATTGAGAAGGAAGCTCTTACCGTGTTGTCAAACACTGCCTTCCGTGATGTTTCATTCATGCTCCGTCCTGAGCATAATGAGATGGTGGCTAAGATCCTCCACGATCCTGAAGCTTCGGAGAACGACAAGTATGTGGCTCTTACATTCCTCCGCAATGCAGAAGTTGCATGCAAGGGTAAGCTTCCTTTCTGCCAGGATACAGGTACAGCTATCATCCACGGTGAGAAAGGCCAGCAGGTATGGACAGGCTGCGACGATGAAGAGGCTCTCTCTCTCGGAGTTTACAAGACTTATACTGAGGAGAATCTCCGTTACTCACAGAATGCTCCTCTCAACATGTACGACGAGGTGAACACAAAGTGCAACCTCCCTGCACAGATCGACATCGAGGCTACACATGGCGCTGAGTATCACTTCCTTTGCGTTACAAAGGGCGGTGGATCAGCTAACAAGACATACCTCTATCAGGAGACAAAGGCTATCCTCAATCCTCAGACTCTCGTTCCGTTCCTCGTAGCTAAGATGAAGACTCTCGGAACTGCTGCATGTCCTCCATATCACATCGCATTCGTGATCGGTGGTACTTCAGCCGAGAGAAACCTCCTTACTGTGAAGCTCGCTTCATGCAAGTACTATGACAATCTCCCTACAACAGGTGACGAGACAGGACGCGCATTCCGTGACATAGAGCTTGAGAAACTCGTTCTCGAGGAGGCTCACAAGATCGGTCTCGGCGCTCAGTTCGGCGGTAAGTACTTTGCTCATGACGTACGTATCATCCGTCTCCCACGCCACGGCGCAAGCTGCCCTGTAGGACTCGGCGTAAGCTGCTCGGCAGACCGTAACATCAAGGCTAAGATCAATAAGGACGGTATCTGGATCGAGAAGCTCGATGACAATCCTGCACGTCTCATCCCAGAGGAACTCCGTCAGGCAGGCGAAGGCGAGGCTGTGAAGATCAACCTCGACCAGCCTATGTCAGAGATCCTTAAGGAGCTCACAAAGTATCCTGTATCGACTCGTCTCAGCCTCAACGGTACCATCATCGTTGGCCGTGACATCGCTCACGCAAAGATCAAGGAGCGCCTCGACAGAGGTGAGGAGATGCCTCAGTACCTCAAGGATCACCCTATCTACTATGCTGGTCCTGCTAAGACTCCTGCAGGAATGGCATGTGGTTCTATGGGACCTACTACTGCAGGCCGTATGGACTCATATGTTGACCTCTTCCAGAGCCACGGCGGCAGCATGATCATGCTCGCGAAGGGTAACCGCGCTCAGTGCGTTACTGACGCTTGCCACAAGTACGGCGGATTCTACCTCGGCTCTATCGGTGGTCCTGCAGCGATCCTCGCTCAGAACAACATCAAGAGCATCGAGTGCGTGGAGTACCCTGAGCTCGGAATGGAGGCGATCTGGAAGATCAAGGTTGAGGACTTCCCGGCATTCATCCTCGTTGACGACAAGGGTAATGACTTCTTCAAGAAACTCGGACTCTGATCAAGTCAATACACTGAATAATGAGACCTGCTCCGGCAGGTCTTTTTTTGTTTATATATAGTTTTCAGAAAAGTATTGGATATTG
>JAZOPY010000014.1:0-25280 GCA_045655825.1 Candidatus Cryptobacteroides sp.
GGAGAAACTGTAAGAGCAGCTGAAGGCCACTTACCTGTATCGATGTGTCCGTTCTTGCAATCCTTGATCACGTTACCCTCGGCATCAACATACTGACCCTGCTCGTTTCTGAGAACCTCACCCTTATCGTTGTGTGCGAGCCCGCACTCACCAAGTCCATAGTGAAGATCATAAATAGCGTTGTTACGAACGAGGTCCTGATTGTCGAAGAAGAGACCGTCGAGACGGAGACCGTAAGTGAGCTTGAAGTTATCGTTTACGTTCCACTCATCCTGTGCGTAAACACCAGCCTTGTGGAATCTTACACGAGCTGCAGGGTTCGCCTCGCCGTCGTAACCGTAAGTAAGACATACAACCTCAGGAGCTGCACCATTGAAGAAATCATCAAGGCTTCTGTAACGATAGTAACCTGTACCGTTTCTCATGTAAGAGTTGTCAGCCATCTGGTACTCATAGTTGATACCAGCTGTGAGCTTGTGGTTACCAGCGTAGTAAGTAAGGTCATCCTTGATAGAGATGTGTGTATTGTGAACACCGTTGTTCCATGTGAAGAGCTCATATCCGAGAGCGATGTAAGGAAGAACTGCGCTACCGTCATCGTTACGGATGTCGATGAATGGGAAGTCCTCTGAGTTTGTACCACGCATGTCATCGAGCTTAGAGAATGTTGCGAGGAACTGGTTTGAGAGGTTGTCGCTCAGACGGCTGTTGAGGTCGAGTGACACTGTGCTCACGAGGTTGTCCATCGAGTAGAGTGAGTTAGCGTAAGCCATACCGTACTGTGACAGACGTGAGAAACCTGAACGTGAACCACCGTCCATTGAAGAACCGTTGGTTGAGTTCCAGCCCTGGTTCAATGTGTAGTTGTAACGAAGAGCAAGCTTGTGGTTGTCATTGATGTTCCAGTCCAGACGAGCGAGGAGCTTCATGTTGCTCTCAGTTGCAGGATAGTCTGTCCATGAACCTGTGTCATAACCATATTTCTCCTTTACAAACTCAGAAACCTTCTGGAGGTCCTCGAGCTTAGTACGTGAGATGTATGCGTCTGAATTTGCTACACCATTTCCATTCTCATCAACTACGTCAGTACCTCTCCATCTGTTAACAACAGTAGGGATTGTTGAGTACTCCGCATTCACGAAGAAGAAGAGCTTATCCTTTACGATAGGTCCACCGAGTGTGAAACCGTAAGTAGTGTTGCGATCCTTGTCACGTGCACCTGCAACTTCCTGACCTGCAACGAAGTTACCGCGCATATTCTCGTTGCGGTGATAAACGTAAGCAGATCCCTTGAATGTGTTTGTACCAGACTTGGTGATAGCGTTTACACCACCACCGATGAAGTTTGTCTGACGTACGTCATATGGAGAGATAACCACCTGCATCTCCTCGATAGCGTCGATTGAGATTGGGTTACCACCACCTGGGAGGTTGTCAGAAAGACCAAAGTTGTTGTTGAAGTTTGCTCCGTCGACAGTGAAGTTAGCTGTACGACCGTCAGCACCTGCGAAGCTCATTCCGTTACCACCGTAAGGTGAAAGTCTTGTAACGTCAGAGATGCTTCTGCTTACTGTAGGCACAGACACGATGTCCTTGCTTGAAATGTTAGTTGCAGAACCCATCTTCTGAGCTGAGAACTTCGAAGCTGAAGCAGCGATTACCATCGCCTCTCCGAGCATCTGTGAATCCTCTGCAAGCTGTCCGTTGAGAGCGAAAGTCTCAGCGAGCTGAAGAGTTACATCTGTGTAAGCGAGGGTCTGGTAGCCAAGGCATGACATTTCAACCTTGTAAGGGCCACCGGCACGCATACCGTTGATTGCATAACGACCGTCAGCGTTAGTCACAACGCCGTAAACTGTACCTGAAGGCTCGTGGGTAGCAACTACCGCAGCGCCAACTACAGGCTCGCCGTTAGCATCAACAACACGTCCACCCAGAGCTGATGTAGTCACCTGTGCGAAGGCAGCTACGCTCATAAGCATTGCTGCAACAGCAGCAATAAGACACTTAATTGATTGTTTCATAACGATTTAGTTAAAAATAATAGGTTTTTTATGGCGCGAAGATAACACATTTATATGGTTTTATAAAAATTTTCATCGTATTTATTTTACAGATCTCTCGACTCGTTTCACTCGCTCGAGATGACATTGGAGTCATCCCTGAGATATACTGACTGTCATTCCGAGCGAAGTCGAGGAATCTCTCGCAAAAAAAATCCCACAGGCTATTGCATATAAGAAAATTTGTCTATCTTTGCGCCCCGAAAAATGTGGAGAGATTTGACCGCTTGCAACCACTTGAAAAAATGCTAAAATGTTGACATCGCCCTTGGGCGACGAAAATATCATCAATGTTTTGTGTTTTTGTGACGGCTCCGCATTTTTGTGGGGCTTTTGTTTTGCCCTGAAATGAAAAGATTGCCACGTCGCTTCGCTCCTCGCAATGACGTGTAAACGAACCGACCGACGGAACGCTTTACGTCATGGTGACACCGACGAGACCAACGGAACACCATACGTCATGGTGACACCGACAAAACCGACGGAACCATTTACGTCATTGCGAGGCCCGAAAGGGCCGTGGCAATCCGCAAACCAGAAATACAAACATCAACGATATGAATTATCTTTTTACATCAGAATCGGTGTCAGAAGGACACCCAGACAAGGTTTCGGACCAGATTTCCGACGCCATCCTTGACGAATTCCTCCGCCAGGACCCCGAGTCTAAGGTTGCATGCGAGACATTCTGCAGCACAGGACTCGTGGTTGTAGGAGGCGAGGTGCGTTCAGAGGACGCTTACGTAGACATCCCTAAGACAGTACGTCGCGTGATCAACAAGATCGGCTACAACAAGGCAGAGTACATGTTCGACGGCAACTCATGCGGTATCCTTTCTGCACTTCACGAGCAGAGCGTGGACATCAACCGCGGTGTGGTCGGTGAAGACGCTGACGCCCAGGGTGCCGGCGACCAGGGAATGATGTTCGGATATGCATGCTGCGACACAGAGGAGTACATGCCTCTTCCGCTCGCACTTTCTCACCAGGCACTCCTGATGCTTGCAAAGATCCGCAAGCAGAAGCCCGAGCTCATGCCTTACCTCCGTCCGGACTCAAAGTCACAGTTCACAATCGAGTACGATGGACAGACAAATCAGCCGGTACGCGTACACACAATCGTGATTTCCACTCAGCACGACGAGTTCACTCCTAAGTCACTTGGCAACATGACATACGCCGAAGGCTGCGAGCAGTTCGGCCAGAAGCGTGTCGACGAGGCGATGCAGGCAAAGATCCGCGAGGACGTGCAGAACATCCTCCTCCCTATGCTCATCGAGACACTCGCACCAGAGACAGCTGCCCTCTTCAAGGGTGACTATATCCTTCATGTGAACCCTACAGGAAAGTTCGTGATCGGTGGTCCTCACGGCGATACAGGTCTTACAGGCCGCAAGATCATCGTTGACACATACGGCGGAAAGGGAGCACACGGCGGTGGAGCATTCTCAGGAAAGGACCCTTCAAAGGTAGACCGCTCTGCAGCATACGCAGCACGCTACATCGCAAAGAACATGGTTGCTGCCGGCGTTGCACGAGAGATGCTCGTTCAGGTTTCATACGCAATCGGCGTTGCAAGACCTTTGAGCATCTTCGTAAACACTTACGGCACAGCAGCCAACGGTCTGACAGACGCTGAGATCGCAGTCAAGATCAATGAGATCTTCGACCTCCGTCCTGCAAAGATCATCGAGAAGTTCGGCCTCAAGAAGCCTATCTATGAACCTACAGCTTCATACGGTCACGTCGGCCGCGACCCTTACAAGGCAACTGTAATGATCCGAAAGGAAGGCAAGCTCGTCCCTGAGCTCGTACAGTTCTTCGGATGGGAGCTCCTCGACTCAGTCGACATGATCAAGGAGGCGTTCAAGCTCTAATCTGTTCACAAAACAACATCCCCCTGTGGGTGAGCGAAGCATTTAACCTACTCTTCTGCTTCGTGAACCACAGGGGGATGTTGTTTTTATATAGATACTTAGAGCCTTTCCATCTCGCGGCGGAGGTCTTTCTCCTTGATGGTAGCACGCTTGTCGTACTCCTTCTTACCTCGAGCCAGGGCAATCAGCAGCTTTGCATAGCCGTTATCGGCAATATACAGCTTGACAGCCACGATGGTCAGTCCTTTCTCCTTGACTGCACGCTGGAGCTTGTTCAGTTCCTTCTTGGTGAGCAGCAGCTTGCGTTCGCGGCGGGGATCATGCTTTCCCCAGCTGCCCCACCAATACTCGGCCACATGCATGTTCTTGACATACAGCTCTCCGTTGTTGAAATAGCAATATGCATCCACCAGCGAAGCCTTGCCCGCCCTGATAGACTTAATCTCCGTGCCTGTCAACACCATTCCCGCCTGGAAGGTCTCGATGAACTCATAGTCAAACGAAGCCCTCCTGTTCTTTATCTCTACACTGCTCTTTGCTCTCGGCATAATCTCAAATTTGTTAAAGGATTGCAAATGTAGTGCTTTTTTCTCAATTGTATCACAAAATGCTATCTTTGCAAAACTATGGCAAAGAAACCTTTTACCCCCATACCTCCGATGGCAGAGCTTCCTCCCGCAGAGGAGATCAACGTCCAGGAAATTCTCGACAAATACCTCTCGGGTGAAATAGACCTGATATGCGTCCTGGGCCCTACAGCTTCAGGAAAGACGAAGTACGCAGTCCAGCTCGCCCGCCAGATCAACCAGTCGCTGAAGACCATCAGAGGTGGGTCAGCTTCCGAAAAGCGTGCTACCCCCCTGTCCGCAGGGGGAGGGGCCCGCGCCGAAGGCGTGGGAGGGGTTCTTTTCGCAGCTGACCCAGTCCTGATGGCTGGTGCAGAGATAATCTCCGCTGATTCTCGACAGGTCTACAGAGGTATGGACATCGGTACCGGAAAAGACCTGAATGAGTATGAGGAGATCCCATATCATCTGATGGACATAGTGGATGCTGGCACAAAATACAACATATTCGAGTACCAGAGAGATTTCGAAAAGGCATACAAGGATATTGTAGACAGGGGCGGCATTCCGATCCTTTGCGGCGGAAGCGGTCTCTACATTGAAGCTGCAACATGCGGATACTCACTGCCGGAGGTACCGCCAAACCCGGAACTCCGTGCAGAACTGGAGAAAAAGACAGACGAGGAACTGATCGCGCAGCTCGCATCACTCAAGCCGCTTCACAACAACACCGACTACGACACACGCAAACGACTGATCCGCGCCCTTGAGATAGCCATCTACGAAGCCGAGCACCCGGTTCAGCACACTGCATTTCTTCCGAAGAACACGTACTACATCGGCACCCTGGTAACCCGTGAGGTACGCAACGCCAGGATCGACGCCCGACTGGACGCCCGACTTGAAGAAGGAATGGTAGAAGAAATACGTGGTCTGATCGACGGCACTCACCCGGCACTGTGCACTACAGATGCCGACGGCAACACCCTGCCAGGCAAACCGATAGACCCCGAAGACCTGATATACTATGGTCTTGAATATAAGTTCGTCACATTATATCTGATCGGAGAACTGACCTTTGACCAGATGCGCACTCAGCTTGCCACGGCCATCCATCAGTTCGCCAAGCGCCAGATGACATGGTTCCGCGGCATGGAGCGCAAAGGCATCACCATCCACTGGACCGCAGTCTAGCACCAGATCACGTATCACATTAATTATCAGCTCACTAAAAGTTTAAGGGTCGGCAAAAGCACCGACCCTTAAACATATAACAACATATGATTCAGCTGATTAGGCGACTCAAAACTATCCTTCTGGATAGAATTTTGAAGCCACAGGCAGGCCTGACGGAATCACGAAATGGTGACCTTCGTCTTTCCAGAGGTCCTCAGCCCATTCCGGTGAGATGTAATCACCGGAGTGATCTGCCAAAAAGGCGAGATAAGTGATAGGGAAACCCTGTGCGAGATACTGGGATTCATAGAAAGTCTGGACCTCAAAGAGTGCATCCACAGCGCTTCGTCCGCTGACTGAAGACAACTCGCTTGCATAAAGCTGTTCCCTGTCCTCTCCATAGATGTCAGTACCATACGCCAGAATCTTAAGATCATTCTGACGAGCCATGGCAATCGAATATTCATGCAGATAACGGCTGTCAGTCTTCAGATGCACAATGCCACCCGGCTTAAGGAAATTACGATAACGATTCATGAAAAGCGGAGCTGTCAGGCGCTTCTTCTCGCGTCCTATCTGAGGGTCTGCAAATGTAATCCATATCTCAGAGACCTCACCCGGAGCGAAGAGAGACTCGATGAACTCGATGCGTGTGCGCAGGAAACCTACATTCTTGAGTCCATGCTCCTCAGCATACTTGGCTCCCTTCCAAAGGCGGGCACCTTTGATGTCAACGCCTATATAGTTGCACGAAGGATTGCGCTCGGCCAGATCGATCGTATAGTCACCCTTTCCGCAGCCAAGTTCCAGCACGATAGGATTATCATTGCCGAAGAAATCACTGCTCCAGCGTCCCTTCATGGGATGGTCACAATTCAACACCTCAGACGTCGCCGGCTGGATCAGGCATCTGAAGGTCTCGTTTTCACGGAATTTTCTTAGTTTATCTTTTCCCATAAATTACTCTGCTGGAGCGTCTTTCTTTGGTTTATTGTTACGATGGCCTCTGTGATTACGATTACCTTTGTGTTTTGGCTCAGCACCTTCTGCCGGCGCAGGAGACTCCGACTTGGCCGGCTTCTTCTTTTTCTTCTTGCGCTTGCGTGCTTCATCGAATCTGTTGATGGCATCATCGCCCACAGCTGTAACAAACTCAGGAGCGGCAGGAATATCATCAGACTTAAGAGAAACCGGCTTCTCTCCACGACGATTCATTCTGATTATATCCCAAACATCCTCTGCATACACTGGATAGAGGTTTGCAAGCGACGATGGATCGTATGAGAAGTACATGGTCTCGCTGAGGATGTCTGTCTTCATCAGATATGCAAGACCATCCTCAAACTCAAGAGGCTCGTGAACCTTAGGAATACGCGACTGCGCATCCATATATACTGCCGTCTCGTAATTCAGACAGCACTTGAGCTTTCCGCACTGTCCGGCAAGTTTCTGAGGATTCAGAGAAAGATCCTGCACACGCGCAGCAGAGGTTGTGATGGACTGGAATGTCGAAATATAGTTCGAGCAGCAGAGTTCGCGTCCGCATACTCCAAGTCCGCCGATGAGACCTGCTTCCTGACGGGCACCGATCTGCTTCATCTCGATTCGAATGCGGAACTCCTCGGCAAAAACCTTGATCAGCTGACGGAAGTCAACACGTCCGTCGGCAATATAATAGAATATAGCTTTTGTTCCGTCTCCCTGAAACTCCACATCTCCGATCTTCATGTCAAGCTCAAGCTCTGCAGCAATCTGACGTGCACGGATCATGGTCTCATGTTCACGAGCTATAGCCTCCTGCCATTTTTCGATGTCGAAGAGTTTAGCCTTGCGGTAAATCTTCTTGAACTCGTACGTTTCCGGATTCACCCTCTTGCATTTCATCTGACGGCCTACGATCGGACCTTCCAATGTCACGATACCAAGGTCATGACCATTAGCGGCCTCCACAATGACCATATCACCTGTCTTGATGGTCTGGCCTGACGTATTGCGATATATACCCTTACGGGTATTCTTGAAACGCACCTCGAAAAAGTCATTGAACTGCTCCTGATTTACGCCCTGAAGCCAATCATACACCTCAAGTTTGCAACATCCCGGACGGTAGTTGCACTCCAGCTCCCCACCTTCAGCGCGCTCTACAGAGCAGCCCCTGGAACAGTCATATTTTTTAGATTCCTTAATCATATATTTAAAAACATTCTGTTGACAAGGTCGCAGAACAGAATCTTTGAATTCACGTTCCTGTCAATCATCGACACGACCTTCTCTATATTAGTCATCGACTTCACACAAAAACCCTTGGGACACTTGGCCGCCATCTCCTCATAAAACTCCCTTTCGTGCTCATTCACACCGGAAATCTGAGGCAGTTTCTGCTGAAGCATGAATATCTTTCTTATACAGTCGCCCGCAAAGTTACAAAAAGCTTTCTGTTTTTCGCGCGAATCCAGTGCCGCCATCGTCTCGCCGCACTCCAAAGCACCTGTAAGATCGCGGGAAACTATGCTTCGAAGCAGATCCGAAAACAAATCCATGAAGAGATTATGCTCCTCCATGTCACGCTCTGGCTTGAGGGCTTCTACGCGGGCTGCCTCTTCCTTGGACAGAGGCATGACGCGCACACTCTGGCAACGCGAGAAAATAGTCTGCAGCACCTTCTCCGGAGCATGAGTTATAAAAAGGAAAACTGTCTTCTGAGGCGGCTCCTCCACCATCTTGAGCAGTCTGTTGGCTGTCTCCTGATTCATCTTTTCCGGCAGATAGAAGATCACAGCCTTATATCCGTCGGCAACAGACGCAAGCGAGAGTTTATTAATAATCGACTTTGCCTCCGCCACTGCGATAAGCCCGTTCTTGCTCTCAATACCGATCGCACGCTGAAGGTCAGCTTCAGTAAAATACGGATCTGCAACAGCCAGTTCTCTCCAATATTTCAAATAGGACTCTGAAGTCGGTTTGTCGTCAGAAGACTTCGGTCCCTTATTTACAGGAAACACAAAATGCACATCCGGATGAATCAGCTTGGCCATCTGCCTGCACGAAGGGCATTCTCCGCAAGAGTCTCCTCCTGAAGGATTCGAACAGTTCAGATACTGGATATATGCCAAAGCAAGCGCAAGAGCTCCGCAACCATCATTCTCATAAAGAAGCATGGCATGCGCAACCCTGCCGCTGTCTGCCATGGAGGCCAGCGTCTTTGCCACCGAGGTATTTCCTATTATTTCAGAAAATTTCATTTACTTGTCACGTTTGGCTGTAAAGTACGCCAGTTCCACCAAAAAAGCCTTCTCCTGCGAATCAGGGAGCACACCCAATGCCCGCACAGCCTTCTCCACATACTCCTCCAAACGCATTCTCGAATACTCCATACCGCCGTTCTCCTTCACAAATGTCACTATTTCATCCCTGTGTTCCGGATGACCTACTATATCATTTACCAGTCCGCGGATGCGTTTCTGTTCCTGTTCCGGCACGTTTGAAAGTGCTCCAAGGAGAGGAATTGTTATCTTCTGCTCCAAGACATCCACCCCTAAAGGCTTTCCTACCGAATCCGTACCGTCATAATCCAGGATGTCATCCTGAATCTGAAAGGCATTGCCTAAAGCTACAGCATATTCTCTTGCGGCGGTCTCATATTGTCCATGGTCAGAAACAGACAGAACACCCGACACACAAGCAGCTTCAAAAAGAGAAGCGGTCTTGTTGTATATAATCTTGAGATAGTCTTCCTCTACAGTGTCTCCGTTCTGTGCCTTCTGAAGCTGAAGAAGTTCGCCCTCAGCAAGGGCGCTGAGAGTCTTGGAGAAGAGCTTCAGAACCACGGTATCGGATGAAGCATCAGAAAGAATCAGATCCAAAGCCTTTACAAGCCAGTAATCACCTATCAGCACAGCAACTGATGGCCCCATGAGGGACATGATTGTCGGCACCCCCCTTCTTTGGGCGCTGTCGTCAGCCACATCATCATGAAGCAGCGTCGCATTGTGCAGCAACTCCGACGCAGAGGCATATCTGACGGTGGCATCTGTTGTCGTTCCGCCAGAACATGCACGGGCAAAAAGGATAGTCAGCAATGGACGCATCTGCTTTCCAGAATTGGAAAGAATCGACGCATTGGTCATATCAAGAAGACTGATGTCACTGTGCAATGATCCGGAAATCCTTTCCTGTACAGCCTGCCAGTCCGCTCCAACAAACTCCCTTACCTTTTTTATATCCATAATTACGCCTCCAGCAAATCTAAAAGTTCGTCAGCAGTTTTTGCAAAATGAAGCTTTGACATGGTCTCCATCGACAACATCCCCTTTGAAACATAATGCTCTAAAAGAGACTTCAGCGGTGCATAAAAGCCCTTATGATCAAGCACCATGATTTTTCCATGATACTGCTTCAGATGTATCAACGCGAAGGTCTCTATCAATTCATCCAAGGTACCGATTCCTCCAGGAAGAGCAACCACGGCACATGTTCCTTCTCGAAGAAGCGTCTTGCGTTCAGCCATCGTGTCTGTCCATTTCACTTCCGAAAGCTCAGGATAGACATACTGCTCCATGAAACGGGGTATCACGCCCAGATGATATCCGCCATTGTTACGCATCTCTTCGGAGATCACGCCCATAGTTCCTTTGACTGTTCCTCCTGTGACAATGCCGAACCCACGAGAAGAAGCCGCCCTGACAAACTCGCGGGCAACTTCATTGTACTCCTGATCGATATTGACGCTTGCTGAGCAAAAAACTGCAATCTTCTTCATATAGTGAACGGACTTAGAAAATGAATGAGAGCGACAGGGTCATGCCTGCAAAATTATAGTCGTCTCTAACAGCAGAATATAGCGGACCAAAATTCCAATTATACCTGCCTATAAGCTGAAAACGCCAGACATCCAGACCGATTCCAGCACCTAATCCATACTCCAGGCGTTGGAAACCATCCCAGGAAAGATTGTTAGTAAAGCCATAACCTATGAACGGAGTCACATCCAGGAACGGACGGAACAATATAAGATCCGGTCCCCACTGAAATGAAACCGGCACTTCGACATAACCTGCCTTCAGGACATCATAAACCTCCTGATTTACTATTGGAGCCTCAACCAAAGAGCCCTTTACATGATAAAGGACCGAAGGCTGGATTGCAAAACCAAAAGGAAGGTCAAACTTATACGTAAGACCGGCATGATAGCCGGTTGTCATGCTTGTTTTCGCCTCCCTGATTCCCATGAAGCTGGCACCACCTGTGATACCGAAGCCTCTGGCCATCAGTGTATTCGAACCCCAAAAAGTCATCACGCAAAGCGCAATGACTGTAAGAAATCCTCTCATACCGAAACTTAGAGGAGAGCGTTGATCTTAGCTGCAAAAACGTCCTTTGTAGCGGCACCGACATGTCTGTCTACAACCTCACCGCCCTTGAAGAAAAGAACTGTAGGGATGCTTCTGATGCCATAGTCCATAGGAACATCGTCACACTCGTCTACATTGCACTTGCAGACAAGCACCTTACCCTCAAACTCTGTTGCGAGCTCGTCGATGATAGGAGCGATTGCCTTGCACGGACCACACCATGTTGCCCAGAAATCCACAACTACAGGGATCTCACTATTAAGAACTTCCGCGAAATTCGCGTCATTAACTGCCTTTGCCATAATATTAAAAATTTAATCCAGTCGCAAATATAATATTTTGCGACTGGATTAGCAACAATGAGACCGTCAAAGGCCTTTTTAGTAATTCTTTTCGATATCCCAGACAAATGCTCTGATACCCAGATCAGGAGTCTCCTCATCCATAAATCTGAGCTTGGCAAGGATGTCATCCACCTTCTCATCCGGTACGAATGTCAAAATGGCATTGTTCATTGTAGGCCATGCATGATTGCCAAGGTGAGGTTCACCATTGAATCCTCCGCGTCCGGCGATATCCTGCCACATGGTGAAGCCTCTCACTCCAAGAGCCTCGATTGCATCAGCAATCTCCATGTTATATGCCTGGTCGTATGCTATAAAAATTCCTTTCATGACGTTTTCCTATTAAATTAGTTAAGCTTTTTTTGCAGCCTTGCGTGCCGCGCGACGCTCCTGCATAGATGCAAGGGAAGCATAGATTGTAGGGATGATCACAAGAGTCACGAGTGTTGACACTGTAAGACCCCATGCCACAACCATACCGAGCGAACGCCACATTTCAGCACCCTCACCAGTACCTATGGCCATAGGAACCATACCAAGGACTGTTGTGAGTGTGGTCATGAGGATTGGACGAAGACGTGACTTAGCAGCGATAACAGATGCCTCTGCAATGCTGTATCCTCGCTCACGCATGAGGATTGTGTAGTCGATCAACACGATACCGTTCTTCACGACAATACCCATGAGGATAAGGATACCGACCATACCCATCGCTCCGAGCGGAGTTCCTGTCACAAAGAGTCCCATGAACACTCCGACGAATGCAAACGGCACTGAGAACATGATCACGAACGGACTCATGAATGACTCGAACTGCGATGCCATCACGATATACACCAGGATAATAATCATTGCAAGGAGCAGAATCAGGTCTGCGAACATTTCCTGCTGATCCTCAAACGAACCGCCGATTCTTACCATCAGTTCTGAAGGTATCTCAGTATCGGCAATAACCTTCTCTGCTGTAGCTACCACATCCGAGAGGGCAACGCCATCTGCTACCATCGCAGACACTGTGATCAGACGCTCACGATTCTTTCTCTGGATAGCTGGTGGAGTCTCGCTCTCAACAACCTTTCCAAGGTCCTTGATTCTGACTGCCCTGCCCATGTTGTTATAGATAAGGATGTTCTCAATGTCCTCGATGCTTGTTCTGAACTCAGGAGCATATCTGACACGGATGTCATACTCATCACCGTCCTCACGATAATATGACTGAGTCGAACCGTTCATCGCTGCAGTCAGGTATGCCGCCGCAGTAGTACTGTTCAAGCCGTTTACCGCAAGCTTCTCTCTGTCGAAATCGACCTGATATTCAGGAGTATACTCATCACGGCTGAGAAGCACCTGCGCACAGCCGCCTGCCTCGATCATCTTACTTTGAAGTTCTCTCGCAACACGGTCTGTCGTCTCGAAGTCATAACCATAGATCTCAAGGTCTACGGTAGATGCTCCACCCATACCGCCCTGCGCGCCTTCTGTCACTCTCACCTTCTTGAATTCAGGATAGTGTGCAAGAATTCCACGGATCACGTCGGCAATCTCTCCAACAGAACGCTGGCGATCCTCCATACTTCCTACATTGACATTATATGAAAGTACGTGTGTACCGTTGTTCTGCATTGAAGCAAACGCGTTATCAGAATCCGCCTGACCGAATGCATATGAGCAGTTTACAATTTCAGGAATTGCTTCAGCAAACTTTCCATGAATCTCGTGCGCGAGCTGTCTTGTCACATCCTGACCTGTTCCGGCAGGAAGTTCAAGCTGCACAGTCACACGACCGTCATCCGACTTAGGGAAGAATTCTGTCTTGATTCGAGGAGCTATCACTCCCATAGTGGCAAAGAATGCAACAAGCGAAATCAAGATGACAGTCTTCCTGTGTCCGATACACCAGCTGATCATTCGTCCATATCCCCTTGATATCCAGTCAACAAACTTACTGAAGTTACCAAAGATGATCTCATTGAGCTTGCTCTTCTTAGGCTTGTATCTGAGATACTGAGAACAGAGCATAGGGATCAGGGTGAGCGCACCGACTGTCGATACGATCATAATGATACTTGTGATCCATCCCAGCTGCTTGAACATCAGACCTGCCATACCCTTGACCATAGTAAGAGGCATGAACACGGCAAGCATGGTCAATGTAGACGCGATAACCGAAATACCCACCTCCTGAGTTGCATGCACTGCCGCTTCCTTAGGCTTGGCTCCTCTCTCCAGGTGAGTCGAAATATTCTCCAACACCACTATGGCATCATCCACAACCATACCGATGGCAATAGACAGGGCTGACATCGACACGATGTTAAGCGTATTACCTGTAGCCCACAGATACATGAGGGATGCAAGGAGGGAGATAGGAATCGAAAGAACGATAATGAATGTCGCACGCCATCTTCCAAGGAAGAGATATACGACGAGCATCACGATGAGGAATGTGATCAGGATAGTCTCCTTGAGAGAGTCGAGGGTGTTGAGGATGTTATCCGAACTATCGACAACTGTTCTAATCTCAATATCGGAAGGAAGACCTGCCTGAATCTTGTCAAGCTCTGCCTTAACGCCCTCGATCACATTGACAGTATTGGCGTCCGCCTGCTTCTGAATGACGATCTGGGCACCTTGAATTCCGTTGATATATGACTCCTGATATCTTTCCTCCACGCCATCAACCACGCGGGCAACGTCACGCAGATATATAGTCTTTCCCTGGCTATATCCTACCACCACATCAAGCATCTGGTCTGCAGAAGTGAACTCCTTCTCAACGCGGAGAGAGTATGCATTCGATCCGATATCGATAGTTCCGGACGGAACGTTTCTGTTTTCAGCAGCGATCAGGCTTGAGATACCAGACACAGTAAGGCCATATGCTTCAAGCTTATTAGGGTCGCAATATACCTGAATCTCACGCTTTGGAGCACCCGCAATGGACACTGTTCCTACGCCGGAAACTCGTGCAAGAGGAGTCGCAACCTTGTCGTCAAGGATTTTCTCCAGCGCCGGAAGGCTCTCATGTGCAGTCGCCGCCATGATCATGATCGGCATATCGTCTGCACTGAACTTGAAGATAAGAGGAAGTGTCGCACCATCTGGCAACACAGAGTTTACCATATCCAGCTTGTCGCGAACATCGTTTGTCGCTACGTCGATATCGACACCCTCGTTGAATTCGAGAGTAATCAAAGATATGTTCTCTCTTGATGTTGAAGAAAGATTCTTCAAATCACTCACACCGTTCAAGGAGTTCTCGAGAAGCTTTGTAAGGTTGGTCTCGATATCCTCCGCGCTGGCTCCCGGATACGATGACATGACCATGATCACGTTCGCATCGAACTTAGGGAACTTGTCCAGCGATATGTTTATCAGCGAGAACACACCGAAGATAGCCATGGCGATGAATACCAACGCCGTGGTTACCGGATTGTTGACCGCTTTTCTATAAATACTCATATATTATGACCTTATTCGTTTACAATAACTTTTACACCATCCTTCAGACGAATCTGACCGCCTGTAACAACCTTGGCGCCATCCTCGATACCTTCGAGAATCTCATACTCTGAACCGAGGCGGCGACCAAGAGTCACCTTTGTATATGAAACTGTACCGTCAGCATTGAGGACATAGACAAAACGCTCTCCCGAGCCCTGCTGCTTGATCACTGCCACGTCAGGTACGATGATGCTGTTGTTAGATCCAAAAGTGATGGTTGCTCTTGCAAACATACCTGGTCTGAGCTCCTTCTTCTGGTTGTCAACCTTAACCTCTACAGAGAAAGTACGGGTTGCAGGGTCTACTGTAGGATATATTCTGTTAATCTTACCCTCGAATGTCTGTCCAGGAAGTGCGTCTGCTGAGATAGATACTGCATCGCCGACGCTCACCTTCGAGTAGTCTGACTCCGAGATGCCTACGATCAGCTTTACCGGAGCAATCTGCTCTACGGTAAAAATAGGAGCGCTCATCGCATACATGTCTCCCACATCATAATTTCGTGCTGTCACCACGCCATTGACAGGACTGAGCAGAACCGAGTTCTCAAGAAGGTTCTCATACTGCTTCTTGGCGTTGTTATAGGCAATCTTGCTAGCCTCATATCCGAGCTCGATTGCATCAAGGTCTGACTGAGAAAGTCCGCCGGCATCATAAAGTCCCTTGAGACGGCTGTACTCCACCTCATTGTTCTTCATCTGGAGTTCTGCCTGCTTCATCTGGTTCTCTACTGTCTGGAGCTGGACCTGGTCCATCTTTGCGAGGACCTGACCTTTTTTCACATTGTCACCGATTTCAACATTGATCTGTGCAATACGGTTCACGCTCTGGGGAGCGATATTGTTCTTGACGAATGCCTGAACTGTAGTCGAGTAGACCATCTCTTGAGGCACCTCACGTCTTGTAACCTGCTCTACTGACACTGTAGGAGTAGTGTCAACTGCTGTAGGCTTGTTCTGAGTCGTATTCCCACCACCGCAAGCGGCCATCATTACAGCAGCTCCGGTAACAATCATTGTCTTGAAAATAGTTTTCATATTTATTATCCTTATTATCAATTAGTTAATAAAATCCTGGCCAAGAGCCTGCTCGAGCTGCGATTTTGCAGTGAGGAAATTATAGACAGCCTGAGAAGCGGCGAGCTGAGCCTGTGTGAGAGCAAGCTGAGCATCATTCACCTCGATCAAGGCGCTGCGTCCTACCTGATATGACTTCTCTACAATGTCATATCCCTTCTGAGCTGAAGCTACTGCGTCCTTTGCTGCGTAGTAACTCTTCATGCTTGTTTCCATGGTGTTCAGGTGCTGACGGATCATGATCTTGAGCTGACGCTCTGTGTTGACTGTCTGAAGTTGCACCTGCTCATACTGATTCTTAGCCTGACGTATAGCCTGATGACGCTTTCCGCCTGCGAAGATCGGAATATTGAGGCTGAGGGCAACATAAGAATATGGAGTCCAGCGATATTCGCTGAAGTTGAAATCATTGGTCATTGCATTCAAGCTGAAGTTGAAAGCGAGGGCAAGTGAAGGAAGGTTTGCATACTTCTGGACCTTGATTGCCTCTGAAAGCATTTCAGCCTGGATTGCAAGCTGCTTCATTGTTGTATTTCTATCGAGAGAGATCTCATCGTTCTGGTGGATGTCATAGAGCATGTGCTCAGACCAGTCCTCAAGCTTTCCGGCAACATCGATATTCATATCGAGGTCAACTCCGAGGATAGCCTTAAGCTGCCACAACGCGAGGATTACAGAACCTTCTGCGTTATATACATTTGGAACTGCGTTTGCCACCATGGTCTTTGCTCTGAGAAGATCCATGTCAGACGCCTTCTGAGCGTCGTATTTCTTCTGTGTTTCAGCTAGGTTCTGGATTGCATTTTCGTACACCTGCTTGTAAACCTCGAATGCCTCCTTTGCAAAAAGAGTTGAGAAATATGCATTCTTCACCTGAGTGACCATATCCAGACGCGAAGCACGAGCCTTTTCAACTGCAAGCTCCACATCCATTCCTGAGAGCTTGAGGCTCTTCCAAAGCTGAGCATTGACAAGAGGCATGGCTGCAGAGAAACCTGCGCTCCATGTGTTCCAACGTCCAACCTCCATTCCATCTGACATGCCTGCAGCTCCGGAAGCATCTTCCGAACCTGTGCCCATATCCGGAATCTGTGGTGTCTCCGGATTCTGCTCTCCACCTTCAGGGAGCTGCTCACCGTTTCCGGCTCCTGTACCGCCACCCATCATTCCCGAAAGAGAACTCATGTCGAAATCCATATACATCACCTGCTTCTTGATGGTTCTCTGATAAGCTCCAGAGAAATCAATCTGTGGGAATAAAGCCGCGTAGCTGCCTTTCTTGGCATACTCGGTTCTTTTGATCTCCATATCAGCCACCTTCACTGATACGTTTTCACTCAGGGCAATCTCGAGTGCCTGTTCCAAAGAGATGATAACCGGAGTCTCCGATGCTGCAGCATCCTCTATAATGGTCTGCGCCTGTGACTTCTGAACCTCGTCAGTCCTATACTGTGCAAACGCATCATTCTGAGAGCAAACCGCTCCGGCAAAAATCATCGCTGTTACCGCTAATTTCTTCATTGATTTTATACACTAAACTGTTTAATTTTCAAAAGGCGATTTTCGGTCGCAAAATTCGCGCCATTTTAGCAATTTATATTGGTCCAGATTACTATAGATTTGGTCCAAACAGCTAAAAGGTTTATATTTGCAAAACAAACATGCAAATATGAGCGAAAAAAGGGTAAAAAACTCAAGACCAGCTATTCTTTTCGGAGAAAAGAGTGTCAAAAGAGTCGGATATATTGACGACTATATCTTCGCATGCGAAATCGAGGGCGAAGACCACATAATCTATTCCAAGCCACGTCGTCCAAAATATCATTTGGTCATCATCGTTACAGCCGGCCACATCAACCTGATCGTCAACGGAGTAAAACACCGATTCGAGAAAAACACCTACATCAACCTCCCCACCTGGGCGGACATATACGAGATCGAATATGGCGATGGATTTCACGCCATGGTGACAGCTACCGACAGAAGCGTCGTGGAGGACATATTCCGCAACAGAAACCCTTTCCCGCCGGATTTCAAGATCAGGGTAGACCATGGACTGGGTGGACAAATCATTGAGCAGAAAGACCTTGACACACTATGCAAGGACATCAGCAACATGATATCATCCCTATCCAACAAGAAGCATCATTTTGCCCAGGAGATCAACTATGCCTACTTCTACATCCTTCTCACCGACATGGCCGACATGGTCTGGAGGAGATACAGCAACAAGCAGGAGCCCGACCACCACACACAGATGAAAAGGTCGGACAACATCCTGAAGGACTTTGCTGAACTTCTTGCAACAAACATCAGAACTGAAACCTCGGTAGGGTTCTATGCCGAAAAGTTATGCATTTCAAAGCAGTATCTCTCGTTAATAGTACGTGAGAAAATGAGGGTATCCATCAGCACGGTGATCTCGTCGATGAGGACCGAGATGGCAGCCAGACTGCTTCGTGACCCCGACAAGACCATTCAGGAAATAGCAGAAGAACTCTCCTTTTCGGACCAGTCGTCCTTTGGAAAGTTCTTCAAGAAACATACGGGAACATCCCCGTTAAAATACAGGCAGAACCTCAAGAAGACTCTGCTTACTCTCAGATCGAAAGAGGTGCTTGACGAAAGGATCAAGAATCTGGCCTAACCTTCTGGCGAGATATCGAGCCACTCGTGCTCACCACCCCATATTTCAAGGAATCTTCTAAAATCCTGATTTGAAAGCACCGCGCTGCCGGTGTTATCGCAGGGGTGGAAACTTATACGCTCTGCTGTCTGCAGATCCTTGTCAAGGAAGAGCTTGACTCTATGACCATTCGGGAAATGCTCCTTTGTAAGATCGTCGGTCTGCATGTCATGAATCAGACCCAGCGGCGAGACAGAACCGGGCTGCAGGCCCAGACATCTTTCCATTCGTTCCGCTGAAGCAAAGGAGAGCTTGCCTTGACATAACATCTTCTCAAGAGAGTGAATGTCAAGTGATTTATGACATTCAAACACAACCAGATAATGACGGTTGCCCTTATGGTTTCTGAAGAAGAGGTTCTTGCAGTGGGTTGAATCAATATCCTTCCAATACTCAAGAGCCAGCTCGATTGTCGGAAGCGGTGGATGAGTATGGAGTTTATAGTCCAGGCCGTGATCTTCAAGAAACTTCAAGACCTCGTCGATTCTCTGGTTTCCTGTCATCGGTTCAGACTTTTTGCGTAGTGAGTGGGAGCTGCTTTGGGCTTCTGCGGGCTCACGACCTCAACGGGAAGCTTCTTTTTATAGCTGTAGATTATGAGGCCTATTCCGAAAAGTATAAATGGCACACTGAGCCACTGTCCCATGTTCAATGTCATTCCTGCCTCAAAGTCTACCTGATCTTCTTTGACAAACTCTATGAGGAAGCGCATTCCGAAGAGGACAGTGAAAAATATTCCCATGTATGATCCTCTGTACAACCCTTTAGTACGACGCCTGTAAAGAATGAGAAGAACAATGCCTATAAGCGCATAACTCAAGGCCTCGTACAACTGAGTCGGATGCTTGGCCAGAATCTCTCCATTTCTTTCAAAGACAAATCCCCAAGGAAGATCAGTCACATGACCGTAGATTTCTGAATTGAAAAGATTGCCGAGCCTGATGAACATCGCAGCAAACGGAACAGCGATGGCAAGACGGTCAAGAAGCCACAGGAAGTCAAAGTTGTTTTTCGGTCCCCAACGCCTTGCAAACCACCACATTGCGAAGAACAGGAACAATGTTCCGCCATGGCTGGCAAGTCCACCTTTCCACGGCATGAAGATCTCAAAGAATCCCTTCCAGCTGCCAAGATAATACGCCGGATCATAGAAAAGGCAATGTCCCAGGCGAGCTCCTATGATGGTACCTATGAGCAATGTATAAAGAAGCGGATCAAGCACCTTTTCACTGATGCCTTCCCTCTTGCAGAACCACTTGAAGATGAACCATCCAAGAATGAATCCTGAAATAAACAGGAGGGAGTACCATCTTATCTCCAACGATCCGAACGACAAAAGTACCGGATCTGCATTCCAATGTATTGCCAAAGCTTCTAACATAATTCCGTTTATTACCTCATTCTATTCAAAATCAGACTTATTAAAAGTCAGACTGTAAAGATTCACATTATTATAATCAACATATTCAAAAGTCAAATCATATCCAGCATCCAAAACTGTTTGGACAAAGATATCTTCGTCTATCCATTGAGTATCCATGAGCATATCCATCCTCGTCTCATTCTCAAGCTCATCCCACTCCCAGTCATAAAGCTGATCACGATAAATATTGTCAAGCTTTGAAGTTATTATAACCTCGTTACCCTCAAGTCTTTGACCCATCATCCAGATACCATCGCCAAGTTCCATCGGACACATCTTGTTGACCTCCGCAATTGATTCGGTTATAATATGCTTGTCATCATAAACCTCTGACAAGTCCGCTTCACCATTAAAAGCCGAATTTATGAGCGCAACGACGCTGATAATTGTTGCAACATAAACCACCAAGGTCATTTTTTCAAAGCCGCCCCACCTGCGGGATTCACGCGGTATAAGATTCTTGACCTGCTCAGAACACAGGATATATGCCAGCCATATTCCCGACCAAACGAACGATCGGAATGCTGTCCCATCAAGCGAAGGTTCTTCAATAATCCTGGCCAATACAAGCGTCATGATTCCATCTATTGCAACCATGGCTATATAAGTCAATGCAAGCGAAACAGCATTAGACTTCTTCTTATAGAATGCGTAAATCGCAGCAATTGCAGTGATAATTGCCGAGAAGCCCATTATGCAGAACAATGTGGATACCAGAGGAGAATACATTTCTATCGACGGAAGTATATTGACCAACGTCATTATAGAGCCTCCACCCAATCCAAGCCACAAAAAGACAGTAAGCCACCCGGAAACTGTTTCCTGTGACGCATACGTATCCGCCATACTTCGTGGCCTCTCATCTTCAGGAATAGGATCAAAATCAGGGCAAGCACCTTCGAAGTTTGGCTTCTCATGTGTCAAAGAGCACAGGTTTCCACGATGGAGATTAAACTCTTTCTTCTTACACGCATTGCAATCTGTAACAGGTTCCATAATTCCAAGCTTTAGTGATTTAATATTATCTGCCAACTATCAAATATCTGTGCAAAGATAACAATTCACTCCGAAACGACACATAGTGCGTCGCACTTTCTATCCAACAAAGTAAAAATCAGCATCTTACAAAATTTGTCACAATACGCACAAAAAAAAGAACAAATTTCACAACTGCCTGTCTTTTAATCAAATAGACGGATAGTGCGTCGCACAAATTCCTTGCTCACCATCAGAATCGACGCCAATTGGCGCACTGATGCCGGCATCTCTTTCCTAACCTTAAGTATTATGTCGCGGATCTCGTCGGGAGTCAGTCCAGTGATAGATCTGTCACCCAGGAGAGCATCTACAAATCTTATCACGACATCATCTTTAACTCGCTTGGCAGAAGCTTCAAAGGTCTCTCTCTTATCTTCCGGAATAAATACAACAGCCTTATGAAGTTCTCGTACATTCTTGAAATATTTACGTACCAAAGACGTATCAATATCAATGTATCGCGATATTGATGCATCATTAGAAAAATAACAATTGTAAGAACTCCATTTATGATATCGAGGATCAGAGCACAAGCCATCAACGTATGGATTGCGCAATATATAAAGCAATGTTTCCAGTGCAATTTCCTCACTTCTGATAACAAATGACGAAAATGGGCTCCGAAAAATAGAGCCCTTCTGCCCTCTATATCGATTATACCACATAGAAAAGTCATGTAGAGCTCTCTTCATCAAATCAGACAGGCAGTCGCACAAGATCATCAGATGAACATGGGTATGCATCAGAGTAATAGCAAATATTTTCGCATCGAAATTCTTTCTATGACTGTTCAATATTCTTAAAAACATTATTCGTTCAAGATCTGTATTAAAGATAATACTCTGATAATTTGCGTTTAAAATAACATGAAAGCACCCGCTTTGCTCACGACGTCTCGAACGAGACAGATCTTCAAATTTAATTTCTTCCATAGCATCAGATATTTACATGGGCGCAAATATCAAAAGATGGATTCAGAAAGTGTTTAAGAAAAAGAAAAACTTTTTTTAAAATCTCGGTCATTCGTCACAATATAGCGTTTTTCGTCACAAAAGTGCGGCGCACTATGTGTTGAAGTATCTGATATTCTGAGCATTACAAAAACGGCGGTTTGCTATATGCAAACCGCTGTTTTTGTAACTATATGAGTATCAGGATTTTCGATGGATAGTGCGGCGCACTTCATCTTTTTTGGCCGATGACCGAGAGTTTGGATATATCCTTCACATCAAATTTTCCGATGATTTCTAGAATCACGCAGCTGCCTGATGTAGAATTCACCATCACAAAGGACATCTTACTGTGTTTGTCACCAGTGTCATAGAGATAAAAGCGTGAGCTTGCTCCGGCTTCGTCCATTCTCGAAATCAGTTCGTAGTCACCCTCAATTGCACTGAGAACATCCGTCTGCAGACTGCCGGAATCTCCAACGGCACTTATGATTCTGATCATATCGATTCCGTCAAGGAGTTTCTTGACATCATTTGAGGCGTTCTCCTGCATCATGGAAATCATTCTTTTTCCATAGATGTAGCTCTCATAACCTTTCTTCCCGGCATACCCCTCATAGACTTCATCAAGATCCGAGGACTGGGCCAAGGCTATCAAAGGAAGGAATGTTAATGATAATATGGTTATAAATCGTTTCATCATCATGTAATTTATTATATTCCCATACGTAGACCGATAGAAAGAATGCGGCCGTCATTTCCAACCCCCTGCCTGAATACCGGCGTGAGGGAGTAATCTATATACATACCAAAGTCATGTATTGAAATTGAAGCTCCGGTGCGGTATCTGATATTGTTAAACCCGCTGATGTCATATTTCGTCTTGGACGGATTCTTATACTTTACATATGCATGAGTAAGCGCGTCCACATTGAAGTCCAGTGTCAGTTTCACGCTACGACTCAACTTGAATCCAAATCCCGCACCCACACCGACGTATGTAGTAACCATCTTGGACTTCTTGACCACTCCTGAAATCGGCGCCGGCATAAGAGCTCCATCATCTCCATTTATCAGCGTCATTGCCCTCTTGAAGCGATACATGTCTATGCTGGCATTCAGCGACGCCTTAAAGAACACATTTCCCTTCCTGTCGAGAGACACCTGGATTCCCATCGCCTCGATTCCCAAACGTCCAGCCCCGATATCATCTGTCATAAAGTTGGGCTCGTCTGTCCAATTTCCATAGTTCGGCTCGTTTGTAAGAACATTTAATCCATATGAGATACCTGCAAAGTTTGTTGAAACTCTCTTTGGTTTTTGAGCGTTGGAGCTCCTGTCATCTTCTCCAAGAGAAATATTGAATCCCGCGATACTGATTCCAAGATTATCTCCCTGAGTGTCAAAAACAACAGGAGTATCCGTCTGTGCGTATGCCACCGAAGCTATCGCCAGTGTGGCCAAAAGTGTTATAATACGTTTCATATCCATTTGTTTAATCGTTGTTTTCCATTTCCAATGCAAGCATTTCAGCCACCTCTAACGTGGTTTCAAACTTCTCAAGGTAGGTCAGATATTTCATTCCCTCCAGAGATTCCATCTGACCGACAATCTGAGCGTTTTCGGAGACATCCTCTGACACCCCACGGTTCCTCAAGGCAAAGACCATGGCCACTGAGGCCGCCGCTGCCATTGTCCCCCACACCACTTTCCTGACATAGGATTTCGGCCTGACTGTTTTCGGCGCATACGTCATGGATGATGCATCCGACAGACCGCAGATCATCACTTTCACAGCCTTCAGGTCTGCGGGAACATCCTTTGTCTGAGTGAAATAATCCCTCAAGATCATTTCTTCTTCTGCCGTAGTATCACCGTCGAAGTACCTGTCGCAAAGCGAACGAATCTTTATAATATCATATTCCATATCCCATCTCCTTTTCTATTATTTCCCTGAGCGCCCTGCGGCCTCTTGAAAGAATTGTCCTTACATTGCTCTCATCCGTTTCAAGGATGTCGGATATCTCCTTGTTTGAATATCCTTCTATATCTTTAAGGTGGATTGTCAGTCTCTGCTTTTCAGGCAGACGGGCCATTGCCTTATGAACAAGTTCACGGTCGCTCCACCTGTCAGGACTTCTGGTATCCGGCACTTCAGGAATCGTCGGAGTCGTGTCCTTCCTGCGCCGCAATCTGTCTATGCAGGCATTTCGGACAGAGCGTGTGATGAATGCATCTATGTTTCCGACATCATCAATGTTATCCTGACGACGCAGGATCCTCTCCGCAACATCCTGCATCATGTCCTGAGCCTCATCCTGACGTCCAAGTATGCTGCACGCCAGTCTGAACATGAAATCCAGCCTCTTCTGCCCGAATATGTTTTCCCCTTTAATTCCCATTTCCTCTTATATGACGTACAAAACTACAAAACGTGTCATTGCGGCGCAAAAAAAGTGCGGCGCACTATGTGTTGAACTTGCTGAGGGCCTGAGCATTATAAAAATAGTGATTCGCAATGCCTGCGAACCACTATTTTTATATCGTGTTGATTGCCAGCACTTTCGACGGAAAGTGCGGCGCACATTACTTGCGGATTGCTGCGATACCTGGGAGCTCCTTGCCCTCGAGGTACTCGAGCATAGCGCCACCACCTGTCGATACGTAGCTTACCTTGTTTGCGAAGCCCATCTGAGTTACAGCAGCAACTGAGTCACCACCACCTACGAGTGTGAATGCGCCGTTCTCAGTAGCCTTAGCGAGGATCTCAGCGATGCGGTTTGTACCCTTTGCGAATGCAGGGATCTCGAACACACCTACAGGACCGTTCCAGAGGATAGTCTTAGAGTTCATGAGAACCTCCTCCCACATAGCGAGAGTGCTTGGAGCTGCGTCCATACCCTCCCAACCGTCAGGAATCTCAGTGTTGAGAACGATCTTTGTGTTTGCGTCGTTAGAGAAGTCGTCAGCAACTACAACCTCCTTAGAGAGATAGATCTTCACGCCCTTCTCCTCTGCCTTCTTGAGAGTGTCGAGAGCGAGCTGCATCTGATCATCCTCGCAGAGTGAGCGACCGATCTTGCCACCCTGAGCCTTTCTGAATGTGTAGACCATACCACCACCGATGATCATGTTGTCAACAGCGTCGAAGAGCTTCTCGATGATAGTGATCTTTGAAGATACCTTTGCACCACCTACGATTGCAGTCACAGGGTGCTCTGGAGTC
>JAZOPY010000015.1:0-4327 GCA_045655825.1 Candidatus Cryptobacteroides sp.
GCAGGTCATGGTCTTGGTGACTGTGCTACAGTTGTAGTCGACGGTGTAAGATACATCGCAGTGATGGGTCAGAACATCGGTATCTCACTCTATCAGCTCAACTAATCAGAAACGTCTGATACATAAAATATAGATTTTGCGGCGGTTCCTTTATGGAGCCGCTGCTTTTTTATTTCTGCTGTGCTGTGGTGTGGTGTTTTTTACCTATCTTTGTAATCTTGCATTGAAAAAGACAGATAAATACAATGATTCGTAAATTTTTAACCACAGTTGCAGCAGCTTTAACTGCAATAGTTTCAGTATCAGCATATTCGGGGCCTTCAAAGCTTATCCCGGAACCTGTGGACTTCACTATTGGACAGGGAGTATATACTTTAAAGCCAGACGGTTCGGATATAAAGGTGTATTTGAATGATGCTTCCTTTGCTACCAAAGTGGATGGTCTGCCGGACTTCGCCAAGGAGGAGGCTTATGAACTTGTAATAGGTAAAAAAGGTGTAAAGATATATGCCCTTACGAAGGAGGGTGCCTTCAGAGGTCGTCAGACCGTAGAAATGCTCCGCCTTCTTGATCAGGCGGAGACTGTACAGCAGTGTACGATCTTCGACTATCCGCGTTTCCAGCATAGGGGTATCATGCTCGACGAGTCCCGCAGCTTCAAGGGGAAGGAGTTCGTCAAGAAGCAGATAGACGCTCTGGCCCTTCTGAAGATGAACGTGATGCATCTGCACCTTACAGATGCTGCAGGCTGGAGGCTCCAGATCGATGCATATCCGAATCTGACCGACCATGTGGCATGGAGAGTGGGCGAGACTTACCACGAGTGGGAAGGACTCGGATATCCTTTCACAAATGCCGAGGATCCGAAGGCTTATGGCGGCTTCTATACAAAAGATGATATCCGTGAGATTGTTGCATATGCAGCTGAACGTCATATTGACATCATTCCCGAGATCGAGATGCCGGGTCACAGCATGGAGGTAAACCGTGCATATCCGGAGATTGCGTGCGTGGGTCCGGACGGAAAGCCAAGACCGTTCTCGTGGGATCTCTGCGTCGGAAATGACGGCACCTTCGAGTTTCTTGAGACTGTCCTTGAGGAGGTTATAGAGCTTTTCCCGTATAAGTATATCCATATCGGAGGCGACGAGGCCGTGAAGAAGGACTGGGAGGTATGCGTGAACTGTCAGAAGAGGATGCAGGAGGAAGGTATGCAGCACAAGAACGAACTTCAGGGCTATCTGGTGCGCCATATCGAGGCCTTCCTGCGCGAGAGGGGAAAGACGGTTATCGGCTGGGACGAGATTGTCGAGACAGGACTTCCTGAGCAGGCTGTCGTGATGTCGTGGAGAGGCACTCCGGGAGGAATCAAGGCTTCGGCCGAAGGTCACGACGTGATCATGTCACCGAACAGCTATGTGTATCTTGATTATTATCAGGACCTCATCCGCAAGGAGCCTAAGGCCGTAGGCCACATGCAGTCGCTTCGTCATGTATATAAATACGATCCTCTAGAGGGCATAGCCCCTGAGTATCATCACCATATCCTCGGCCTTCAGGGCAACCTCTGGTGTGAGCTTATACCATACGCGGCGCATGCCGAATACATGCTCTATCCAAGAGCGTTCGCAATTGCCGAGATCGGATGGACCCCTCAGGAAAAGAGGGAATTCTTCCACTTCCGTGAGCGTTGCCTCACGCTGATCACCATCTTCCGTGCGATGGGATACAATACTTTTGATCTGTTCAATGAAAGCCTCAGGGCACAGACAGGTCGTCTCCGTTTTGATGATCCAACCTTTAAACTTCTATAAGCTATGAATTTCAATATAGTTCTGGAAACAGCCGACAAGGCTCCTATCTACAAGCAGCTCGTTGAGAAATTTGAGGATGCGATCCGTTCAGGAAAGCTTCAGCCGGGCGAGCAGATCCCTTCCATGAATGAGTTTGCCGCTCAGCTGGGCATTTCAAAGGAAACCGTGAAGAAGACCTACGGAATCCTCCGAGAGAAGGGGCTTCTGGTGCCTCAGCAGGGCAAGGGGTTCTATGTGGCAGAGGCGAGCGAGGCCTCCAAGCCGCGCGTCCTTGTGATCTTCGACAAGCTCAGCATCTACAAGGAGGTGCTTTACAACTCATTGGCAGAAGAGCTTGGTGAGAAGGCAGACATCACGATCCTCATGCACAACCAGAATCTGGAACTGTTCACATACTACCTTGATTCGTGTCTTGACAAGTATGACTATTATGTTATAAGTCCGCATTTCCCGCTCGATGAGAAGGCTCAGGCAGCGGCAACCAAGCTGATTGCCCGTATCCCGAACCGCAAGCTGATCATGGTGGACCATTGGCTCCAGAGCTATACCGGCAATTATGGCGCTGTGTATCAGGATTTCGAAAACGATGTATATGAGGGCCTCAAGCAGGGTCTTGATAAACTCCGCACGACCTCATGCCTGAAGGTGATAACCCTTGCATCCAGCCTTTACGGTCCTATGATCTGTAAGGGTGTGGACCGTTTCTGCATGGAGTACGGTATCCCTGTAGACTTCATGACAAAGGCACCTGAGAACATAAATCCAGGCGAGACCTATCTGGTCATCAACTCCCAGCTTGACTCCGGCCTCGCCGCCCTTGCACGCAGCATCAAGGCACAGAACCTTGAGGTTGGAAAGGATGTCTACATCATTTCCTATAACGAGTTCGATCTGAACGAAGTGGTTCTGAACGGCCTTACCACCATCTCGACTGACTTCAAGCAGATGGGCCGCACCGCCGCTACCATGATCCTCAACCGCAAAAGCTGGAAGGTCCACTGCGACTTCCGCATGACCCGCCGCGGCTCGTTCTAGTGTGGCACCTAATCCATTGAAAATAAAGCAGTTAAACGATTAAGGGTCGGTAAATTTACCGACCCTTAATCGTTTAATGAATTGAGTGCCAATGTTTTAAGTGATACAAGCATTGGTGTCGAAGTCTGTTATCGCTCAAAGATAAGCACTGTGATGCCGTTCTGGGCGAGGGTGAGCTTCGAGCCGCCGGCTGAAACGCGCACGTCGCCGATAGAGGAGTGCTCCACGAAGCGGTAGCCCGGAACGGAGATCTTGCCGGATGCTCCTTCTGCCGCCAATGTCGTCGCTACGATCGCGAGGCGGTTGCCGTTGGTGTAGCCGCGGGCGATGATGTCGTCAGACGAGCATGTGAAGCCGTCCATGTGTACGAAGCGTCCAGCTCCCAGGAGGAGTTCAGGGTATTTGTGGCGGATGGCGTTGATCTGTGCGAGGTAGCCCTGGTAGTGCGGAGTCTCGTCGATGAGGCCGCGGCAGCGGAAGATCTCGATGTCGTTGACAAGACCCTTCAGCAGGGTGTTGTTAGCACGGCGCTCGACGTCAGTATCGTCACGCAGACAGCGGTCAGACCAGATCACCTCAGGGAAGGTGTACTTGAACCACTCAGGGAAGCTGTAAGGCTCGGCAGTGAACTCCACGATGTGCACGAAGTCGCAGAACTGCGATGTGCAGTCGCTGAGCCACTCTGTACCGAGGCAGAACTCGGGATCGATGGCCTTGATGTGGTCACGGATCTCTTTCAATGCCTCTGCCTTATAGCGGCCAGTGTAGATGTCCTGTACAGGGAATTCACGCGAACGGTCCCAGTTAGGAAACTCCTCGGCAACACCGAGCTGGTCATAGAATACAGCGTCTGCACCATAAGCCATCGCTCTGTCAGCCCACTCGAGAAGCATGTCCCTCCACTCGCGGTTCGACATGTTTGCGATAGAGAATGTGCGTGTATCATAGTATCCGAGAGCGGTTCCTTCTCCTGTGAACTTGTAGTGCTCGGCGAACTCTGCTCCAGTATTGTCACGATTCACAGCCTGCTTTCCGTTTCCGTGCATGTACCAGTCGCTCTCGCGGTCAACGAGACGTCCGTTGTAGTAAAGCACGAGGCGGTTGTCCTGTGCACGGTAGTCCGCGATAGCCTGCTTCCAGGCCTCCTCGCCGCCCTGTGTCTCATCTATATAATAGTTAGGATAGCCGTTGTCCATTCCGTCGCTCCACCAGCCGAATGCAAGTACGGTGTTGCAGCCTACACTCTTTCCGCAGTCATTGATGCGTCCCGGAAGGTCGGTGTATTTGCGAAGGTACTCGCCGTACTGGTGCTTGAAGATGATGCGCTGCCAGCCGGTCATTTCCTTTACCCACTGAGGCACATCCTGCTTGTCCCACCAGGTGTTCATCCACTCGCGGTAGATATGCGAAGTCTCTGTCCATGAGCCCATATAAGGCTTCACAAGGGAAGCGTCGCAGCTCCATGAATCGCCGCACAT
>JAZOPY010000016.1:0-14669 GCA_045655825.1 Candidatus Cryptobacteroides sp.
CCAATGAGTGTCGGATCCGTTCCTCTTCTACATTCAGATACTTGAGATTTCCTTGTTCCCTGTCCTTGATTCCAATCCATTGGGGCGCAATCTCTGTGTCACCAGCTTTCAGGCTTACGATAAATGCATCCTGTCCAGACAGGTATTCCAGAATATCTTGGATTTCACCGGAAAGCTGCAGCGAATCAGCTGACAGGCACTCGAATGATGCAGGATCTGCTAACGCACTATCTATATCCGACAGATAGGTTTCCGGATTATATCTTATTATCGGGAAACCGACCTGCTGAGCACCGGCCTGCCCAAAACAAGATATTGCAGAAAGGGATAGTAAGAGAAATATTAAGATTCGTTTCATAAGTCACAGATTCTGTAATGAGCGAAAGTTATAAAAATTCCCTGACAAAATTAAAGGTCTCATAGTATTTTACAGGTTTATTTCGTCATAAATATAGAAACAGCGGACCGCATCTGGCATAAAGTATGCATATTGTGTGCCGCAACTAAACACACCGAACTTAATGAAACACATCTCACTATTGATGTGCACAATCCTCCTTGTGCAGACACTTTCCGCGCAGGTGCTCAATTATGACATGATCGAGCGCAATGCCAACACAAACGTCAAGCTTACCCTCAAGGATTCGAAGACATCCAAGCCTGTTTCATGGGCATCCGTCTATCTTATCCCCGCAGGAGACACAACCATCACACATTTTGCATTATCTGACGACAAGGGAGACGTCCTTCTGAAGGAGGTACCTGTGGGCAAATATGAACTCAATGCAGAAATCATCGGATACACTCCTCATAAAAAGACATACACCATCAAAGCGCACTGGGAGGCATACGATCTGGGTATAATAAAGATGGAGGAGAATGCGGAGTTCCTGGAGGCATCTACCATATCGGCAATAGGCAACCCTGTCACAGTAAAGAAGGATACGATCGAGTTCAACGCTTCGTCATTCAGGGTCGGTGAGAATGCAATGCTGGAGGACTTGCTGAAGAAGATGCCGGGAATGGAAGTGGCTGATGACGGCACAGTGACCTTGAACGGAGAGAAGATCGACAAGATCACGGTCGGAGGCAAGACATTCTTTTTCAATGACCCTACGGCCGCATTGAAGAATCTTCCGGCAAAGATCGTTGACAAGATCAAGGTCGTGGACAAGACAAAGGATGAAGCCGCCGGTTCTGCTGTAGTCACCAAGGACGACAAGGAAAAGGTGATGGATGTCGAATTGAAGGAGGAGTATACCGAAGGCTGGTACGGAAATGCCAAGCTTGGAGGAGGTTCGACACTGACCCCCAAGAACGAAAACAGTCTGATTGATGACAGAGGACTTCTGTATAATGGCAACGCAATGGTCACAGGCTATACAGAGAAAGATCAGGTGATATTTATCGGCAACGCATTCAATGCCATAGAACCTGGCGCTGACGTAGCTTTCTACAACAATGGTAATACAACCAGTGACTTCAACAGCCTCGGAGGTCTAAACTCCACAGCCCAGGCGGGAGTAAATTACAACACCTCTCGTATCAAGGACATGGAAAGCACTTTGAGCGTGAACTACAAGAATAACGGAAAGGTAGACCGAAAGATATCTTCCAGAACAACTTTTCAGCCTGAGGGCCCAGACGTTCTTACTGACGGGTCATACGATGCCACAGGAAGTCAGAATACTGTCAGTGCTTCAATGGAGATCAAGTCAAAGGAAAACGACAAATACTACCTGCATATAATGCCGAGCGTCAGCTATTCATCCGAATCCGTCAATTCATCGAACATATCTGCAAGCAGCTCGGAAGGCACAGAAATCAATTCATCGGAAGCTTCTGCCGTTTCATCCGGAAAGGGCTTGAACACAGTCGGCTCTGTCTATTTCGGTCTTAAGGAATTAGGGAAAAAGGGACGTTCTCTTTATACGGGAGCACAATATGCACTGAACACAACAGACAAGAATTCTCATGAAATGTCTGTCCTTAACAGTCTCGGACAGAACTCAGTCAAGAATCTGTTTTACAACACTGACATGCACAACACATCTGCTGGAGTATCAATGACCTACAGCGAACCTATCGGAAAGAAATGGGCAGCAGAAATCGGTGCTCAGAGCAGATTCTACAGGAATACGAATTTAAGGAATGCCACGAATCCTGACGGGACATACAATGATTACTATTCGTCTTCAAGCGACAACCGTTACATCAGCAACCGAGGCGCATTGACATTCCAGTACGGCAATGATACGACAACGGTACATTTCGGAGTCATGGTCGATGCCGTTCAGAATGAAGTGAAAGCGAAGTCCATGGGAGTCGAGACTGTAACCGGCAAGGGAGAATGGCTTGTGAATGCTTCGCCGTTTGTTTACTACAATTACGAGAAGGACGGAATCGATCTGGGAGTATATTACACAGGAATGGAAGGCAGACCGTCAGCCACATCCATGCTTCCTTCGCTGAACATATCCAACCCGATCCAGATTACTGCTGGAAACATATACCTGAAACCCCAGTATACGCATCATTTCCAAACGATATTGAGCACAAACAACAGAGAGACATTTGCATTCTTCTCTACGTATCTGGTCGGACAGATGATCACAAGAAGCACAGTACAGGCCAGTTGGATGGATGCATCAGGAGTCAGATATGCCGTTCCGGTAAACTCACAGAAGCCTCAGACAACCGGCTATCTCTATCTCTCATACAGCAGACCTATCACAAAGGACAGACAGCTCACTTTCCAGCTTGGAACCAGTGCCAACTATACAGGAGGTACAAGTTATCAGGCCACCAAGAGAATGGACGGACTTGACCTTCAGACCTTTGATTACAACACTTTCATGAGTGAATTCTGGGGAGACGCAAGCGGTGACCGATTCTACAGCGGTCAGAGCGGATTTGCAGAAAGCCGCACAAACACTTTTATCTTTGGTGGAGATCTCAAACTTAAATACAGCATCGAAAAACTTGATGCAAACATGACCTATGGCTTCTCAAACAGGATTTCCAGATATTCACTCGATCCTACAGCCAATCTGAACAACTGGACTCACAATGTCAATGCCGACATTCTATATAGACCCGGCAAGGACTGGGAGATCGGCACAGACCTGTCGTACAGGTTCTACAGAGGATATACCAATGGATTCGGATTGCCTGAGTGGAGATGGAACATGTCTGTAAGCAAGAGCATCAAATCCGTCACTCTGGGACTCAAGGTGGCAGACATCCTGAACCAGACACGAAACATGAGAAGGACCGTATCAGCAGAATATGTTGAAGACACATACAGCAACATTCTCGGCCGATTCTTCATTTTTAGCGTGTCATTCAATTTCGGAAAGATGAACGCCAAGAAGAACAAGAATATCGAGGGTGCGATGTGGAACATGCTTTAGAATCAACACGATGGTTCATGACCGACATACCCGCCTGATGATCGCGCTGGTACTGATCATTTTGCCCGCAAGGCTCAATGCTCAGGAACCGGATCGCGAAAAGGTGCTTGCAGAGGACATTCAGCGTCTTGGCGAAAGGGCTGTCCGGGACATGGTCATAAGTGAAGAAGAGCGCAGCGAGATAATCTCCTTCGTCAGGGATTCATTGCCAGAAAACACTGAGCTGAAGGTGCAGGCATTAGAGGAAATCCGCGATAAGCTGGATGAAAAATATGCTGATAAAGTTCGTCAAGCACAAGAACTGCTGGACGAGATGGGCTACATAGGCAGCAGGATGCTTCCGGAAATGTTACGTATTCCCGATGATTATGTCAGCCCGGAAGCCAAAAGACTTGCTATGGAACAGGCCGCTGTTGCCGGCGTAGGAACAAACATGAAGGAACTGCTGAAATATGTATACCCGCTGCCTATGAAACCATGGCTCAGGACAACATTAAGACTGCTCTTCGGACGCGGAGTAAATCAGAGGCCGGAACGATGGGACTACACCGTCGTCCCGCAGATGGGAGGTTTATACAACATCATAATGCCAGGCGGCAGACCTGACGACAGCTGGAGAAATGCCCCAAAGATGTTCTACGATCCGCACCCGGACAAACATTTCAGAAGATAGTACACCAAGATCTATTTCACTTTAAGTCAAGAGCAGATATCTATTACTCAAAGATCCACTTTATGTTTTCGTTGCAGCTGCCTGTTACAAAGTGGCGGTCAGGATTGGCTGTGTCGGTGAAAAGGAAGAGGCTCGGATAGTTGAAGGAAGGACTGAACTTGGTTGTGACCCTGTTTGACAGTTTCAGACCTTGAAGTATATCAGAGATGTAGTATTTCCTGTCATCCTTATTATTATCCGCGTCTGTGATCTTCCATGTGGTCTCCCCTTCTGCGTCCTTGAGGGTAAGCAGGAGGTAGTCACTGTCTGAATACTCATGAAAATGGTATTCTCCCTTGGATTCAGAATAGTATTCGCTGCCTTCCTTTGATGCTATGTGATATTCATTTGTCGCGTCGATGGCAAATGCGATCTTCATACCTTTATCCATACCTTCGACAGTGGATTCCTTGATCGTAAGAGCCTCATACTCATTGACCACATCGACCTGCACATGGATGGTCTTATCAATGTCGATATCGGTAATGCTGATAGTAGTGCTGCCGAATTTCAAAGGGTATATATCCACGCGTGCAGGAATAGTAGTATCCATCCAAAGAACGTTTCCGCTGGCGCCCCTACCATAGTATTCAACTCTAACAACACTCTCATCCTCCACCTCAACTCTATGATGGCCTCCAAGACCACCGACAATCTTAAGAAATGTACCTGAAATCTTTGAGGCGTATGCATGAGTGGTTGATTTGCCGTGTTCATCCAGAATCTGGAATTCCTTTCTCTTTCCATAGAGATTATCGGGATCCATACCACAGGAAGTGAAGATAGTCAATGACAAAGCAATGGCAGCAGAAAGTCTTATGAGCATAATACGTAAAATTAGAACGGTTCATAGATGCAGAAGGTGTAACATTAGTTGCATGTAGGTTCAATGAGTTCATTTAAAATATTATCTTTGTAAAATCAAAAACATTTGACTATGAAACCGATAACCGCACTCCTCCCATTTGCTCTTGCTGCAATGATCTCATGCAGCAGTACAAAAGACAGCGTAAAGTCTGAAAGCATCAGGATCAACCAGGTAGCCTTCTATCCGTCGCAGGAAAAGACGCTGACTCTGGAGCCTACAAACGACAGCAAGAAGATCAGCATCTACAAGTTTGGCACAGAGGAAAAGGTCTGGGAGGGCGAGGCTGCATGGACAGCCACATCACCTTGGTCAGGCAAGGAGCGCAAGGTGTTTGATTTCAGTGAGATAACCGAGCCTGGCACATATACGGTCAAGGCAGGAGACGAGAGTATGAACTTCACCATCGACGAACATGCATATGCCGAGCTTGCAGACGCAGCGCTTCTTGGGTTCTACCACCAGCGCAGCGGAATGGACCTGGATACTGCAATCGCCGGTCAGTGGGCACGCAAGGGCGGACATCCCGACACAGAGGTTCTCATCCACGCAAGCGCCGCATCGGAGTCACGCCCTGAAGGCACCGTAATCTCCTCACCTAAAGGATGGTACGACGCAGGAGACTACAATAAATATATTGTCAATTCAGGCTATTCATTAGGTCTGATGGCAGAGGCATTCCTCATGTTCCCTGCTACACAAGAGGCATACGACAACTATTGGGATTATTCCGAAGCGACCAGCAAAATTTGTGAGCCTGCATTCGAAGAACTTTCATATAACGAGCAGTGGATGTGGACCATGCAGGACCCGGAAGACGGAGGCGTGTATCATAAGCTCACAACACCGAACTTCGAAGGATTCATAGCTCCGACAGAATGCCATCAGCAGCGTTATGTAGTCCAGAAGTCAGTCACTGCGGCGCTTGATTATGCCGGTTCTTTATATAGCATGGCAAGATTGCATGGTTTTGCTTCGATGGGCGCCGACGTAAACGCGTACAATATATACAAGCTAAGGTTCGACAAGGCGGAGGCTGCATACGCATGGGCGAAGGCACATCCGGATGCATTCTACAACCAGTGGGAACTCAATGCGACATACGACCCGGACATCACAACCGGAGCATACGGAGACAACAACGCCGACGACGAGTTCTTCTGGGCAGCATCGAGCCTGTACCTGGCAACCAAAAAGCCTGAATACCTTGAAGATGTAAAGAAATACTTCCCTGAACGATTCGATCTCATGACATGGGGATATGTTGCACCTCTGGGTATCTTCAACTGGCTCCAGTATGAAAAACTGATGGCAGCCGAAAAAGTTCACCTGACAGGTGAGTCATATTATGATAAGTCCGAGGACATCTATAAATATAAAGAATATACCATCACAGAGCAGGAGCAGGAAATTGTCGACCGCTGCAAGTCCATGCTGCTTGAATACTGCGACAACAGCATTCTTGATGCTGAAGGCTCATGTTTCAACAGCGCCTACGGCAACAAGCCGGAGGACTTCCGCTGGGGATGTAGTTCTTCATTCTGCGACCAGGCGATCTGCTTCTTATATGCATACGACATAACAGGTGATGAGAAATATCTGGTCAATGCTCATAGAAATGTAAACTACATCCTCGGCCAGAACGCGACAGGATACTGCTATGTGACCGGCTTCGGCAAAAAGAGCCCGATGTTCCCTCACAGCCGCCTCTGCCACTCTGACGGCATCGAAGAGCCTATCCCGGGTCTGCTGGTCGGAGGTCCTAATCCAGGACATCAGGATGCATCTGAAGTGAAGTATGCCTCAGACTATCCGGACGAATCATACGAGGACGTAATGCCGTCATACGCTTCCAACGAAATCGCAATCAACTGGAACGCATCGCTGGTGGCAGCCATCAACTGGCTGAAGTATGTGGAAGAGAGGTAGAATGATACGTCAAGCCACATACGATGACATTCCAGAGCTGATGGAAATCTTCCGCTGCGCCAGACATATCATGCGCGCAAGCGGAAACATGAACCAATGGAACGACAGCTACCCCTCTGAAGAAATTGTACGGGAGGACATATCCAAGGGAGTATGTTATGTACTTTGCGAAGGATCTTTTCATGACCATGCCAGAATCCTTGCCACAATGGCCTTCATCCCAGGCCCGGACCCGACCTATGCACAAATCTATGACGGCCAGTGGCTGGACGACTCACCATACCACGTCATCCACCGCATCGCTGTACGAGAACCTGGTCACAAAGCTGCTGACAGACTGTTGGAATGGGCATTCACCCAGACCGACAGCATCCGCATAGACACCCACAAAGACAATGTGATCATGCATCACATCATGCAGAAGCATGGATTCACCCACTGCGGGGTAATCTACCTGCTCAGCGGGGCCCCACGCGAAGCATTTCAGAAGAACCGGAGCAAAACCCGTAGCACTCAAAGCATTGAAAACCAATACGTTAAATAGCTATGCCTGCTGTCAGATTACAGCAGGCATAACCTATTAAACAACTATGAATCAAATAGTTAAATGCAACGCTATGACGAAAGCAGAACAATACGCAAAACTTTATAGGCAGGCTCAGGCAGTGCTGGAAAGCGAAAATGACCTGACAGCCAACATGGCAAACCTCAGCGCGATGATACATCGAGAGTTTGGGTTCTGGTGGACAGGATTCTACAGGGTCTGCAACAATGAACTGGTGCTGGGCCCGTTTCAGGGTCCGATTGCGTGTACAAGGATTGCGTATGGCAAAGGCGTCTGCGGAACAGCATGGCATCTGAAGGAAACCATAGTTGTTCCCGATGTTGAGGAGTTTCCCGGTCACATCGCGTGCAGCAGTGAGTCGCGCAGCGAAATCGTCGTACCGGTGTGGCGCGACGACAAAGTCATAGCAGTGCTTGACATAGACAGCGAAAAGCTCGGCACCTTCGATGAAACCGACAAGGTCTGGCTGGAAAAGATTGCCAGCCTGCTGTAGAGCACAGAAAGACTACCAGCCAACATTCGAGAAAATTTTATATTTTTGCACCGCAAAATCTGAAAACCCATACAACATGATAAAGTCAATGACAGGCTACGGCAAGGCCGAAGCCATACTCGAAACAGGAAAAGTAACAATAGAAGTACGCTCACTCAACGGCAAGACAGCCGACATCAGCCTGAAGACATCAATGCTCCCGAAGGATAAGGAAATGGCTGTAAGACAGAAGATTGCAGCTGAGCTCACAAGAGGAAACATTGACTTCTTCATGACATTCGAGCCTAACGCGGCCGATAGCGCCAAGAAGATCAACATGGAGCTTGCAATGGAATACTACCAGCAGCTCACAGAGCTTGCAGGCAAGGTGGGCGCGTCAGACATCCAGACACAGAACCCGAACGACCTGCTCGCCCTGATCCTCCGCATGCCGGAAGTGATGGACGCAAAGAAACAGGATGTAATCACAGACGAGAACTGGCCTACGGTGGAAGCATGCATCGACCAGGCTCTCGCAAATATCAACGCATTCCGTGCGCAGGAAGGCGAGGTGCTCTATAAGGATGTAACTTCGAAGGTGGAGAACATCATGGAATACTCCCGCCAGGTGGAGACCTTCGAGCAGGAGCGTGTGGAGGCCATCAGAGAAAAAATTTTGAGCCGCTTCGCAGAGCTCAAGGCTGAACCTGACCAGAGCCGTCTGGAGCAGGAGATGATATTCTACATCGAAAAGCTCGACCTTAATGAAGAAAGGGTCCGTCTGCGCCAGCACTGCAAATACTTCCTCGATACAATCACAAACGAGGAATGCCCCGGCAAGAAGCTCGGCTTCATCGCACAGGAAATGGGCCGTGAGATCAACACCACCGGCTCAAAGGCAAACCACACCGAGATTCAGAAGATCGTCGTAAAGATGAAGGACGAACTCGAAAAGATCAAGGAGCAAAGTCTTAATATTTTATAATACAGGAATAATATACTGGATTCCGAGGGAGATGCGCTGGGTGTGCGGTTTGTACATGCCTAGCGCAATTGCGTTTTCGGTAAGATTGAAGCCCTTATATACATAATGGGCAAAGACCTTGAAGCCTTTGTCTTCCTCAAACGGGAACCACTCCAGGCAGGCCTGCGCGTTCCATGCAGTCATCATGCGTCCTTTGGCAAACGGGCCTATCTCCTCGTAGATGCCGGCAGTCTCGTATGCACCCTTGAGATATCCGTTCCATTTCGGATGGAATCGATAGTCTACATTTCCGATCACTGTCAGATACTGCACATTCTGCGCTACCGATGGGTAAGGAGCAGACGGCAGGATACGATGCTGGTTGTCAAGACCTGAACGCTGATAAAGCACGTCAAGGTATGCCAGAATCGGTCCCTTTTCATATACATTTCCACACATCAGGTAGTAGATGTTCTTTCCTTTTGCAAGCTGGCCGGCAGAAGCAGAATACTGAAGATTGATGGTACCGTCGGCAAACCATCCCATCCAGCATGCAGTTGCAAGGAGCGGGAATTTCGAAGGCTCTACTCCAGTAGGAAGACCGTAATCCTCAAGGCCGGTCTTCTGGTTCACGACCTGGAAATAAAGATGCTGCTGAGGAGTCAGATACAGCGATCCCTTGACACCGGTCTGGAAGATCGCAAAGTTGTTGTTGAACTCACTGAACTCCCTGACGAGCAAGCCGTTGACGTAGCCCTCATAACCGGCTACAGCCAGAAACTGCTTACCGACAACAAGGTCGAACTTATCGCTTATACCCCACTTTAGGTTAGCATATTCAATCGAAGACGGAAGATTTTCGACAGTATTCACATTGTTGTAGCTGCTGAATGACTGACGGAAATGATATGAAAGCTTGTCATGCAGTCTGCCATATATCTCGAGTCTTACACGGTTCATCTTAAAGGACATCTCGTCAAACTGCCCGGCTGTGAAATATGCATTCGCAGAGGAAGCGAACTCGAGGTTTATATGCGACTTTATCTTTCTGATCTTATAGCCACCGTTCTGAACCGAATCTCTGCGCTCTATGATTCTCTCGACCATGGTCGGAAGTTCATCCTCTGCGATGAGGGTCTTAGGATTCTGTGCATTGGCGCCGATTGCAAAAAATATAGATAGGGTCAATAAGATTTTTTTCATGCTGTGAAATTTTATTCCATTAGGTAAAATAACGGCTGCAAAGATACGTTTTTCAGAACGATTCTGAAATATCTGTGATTTTTTAGCTAAATTTGAAGGACATGTAATACGAGACTTATGGCACACGCAGACAACCTTTCTATCGGCGTATTCATCGACGGCGGATATTTCGCAAAGATTAACGAAGGTCTTCAAAAAAAGAACCTTGCAACCGGAGTCAACGTAAAGGCTCTGCTGAATTACATTCCTGAATTCATATCAGCTACTCAAGGAGTAGATAAAAACCTCCTGTACATCACCGAATCACATTACTACAGAGGACGTTATCGCGTCAAAGAGGCTGCAAGCAAAAACCTCCTGAAGAGCGAAAGGGAGTTCGAAGACATGCTCATCGAAAACGACGTCATCTTCCACTACAAGCACCTGCGGGAGGCTCCGGGCGGAGGCGTCATAGAAAAAGGCATAGACACATGGTTTGCGCTTGATACATACGAACTTACGCTCTACCGCGACTTCGACTACGTGGTTCTGATCAGCGGAGACGCCGACCATGAGATGCTTGCCCGCAAGCTAAAGGTCCTTAAGGCCCATACCATATTATTGACATGGGACCCTGCGCATACAGGTTCAACGTCACGATTCCTCAGCGAGGAAGTCTGCACACATGCCGATATGGATAAGCTGATCGCACAAAATGCATCACTTTTGAAAAAGCTGACATATACAACCAATTAAAGAAAAACATCATGAAACGACTTGAAGGAAACGTAACTATAATAACAGGCGGCGGAAAGGGCATCGGATACGGCCTTGCTCAGGCATTTGCAGAGGCCGGATCAAACCTCGTCATCACAGGAAGAACCCTCTCACGCCTTGAAAGCGCAAAGGACAGGCTCGAGGCTGAATATGGAGTCAAGGTCCTCCCTATCGTCGCTGACGGAGCAGACGAGGATGCGATCAAGAAGGTCGTAGCCATGACAGTTGCTGAGTTTGGGAAAATAGACACTCTGGTGAATAACGCCCAGGTATCAAAATCAGGACTTCCACTTGTTGAACACACTAGAGAAGACTTTGACCTGGCGATCTATTCTGGACTTTATGCTGCATTCTTCTATATGCGCGAATGTCACCCATACCTCAAGAAGTCAAATGGTTCCGTAATTAATTTCGCATCAGGAGCAGGACTGTTCGGCAAGCTCGGACAGTCGTCATACGCTGCTGCCAAGGAAGGCATCCGTGGCCTGTCCCGCGTAGCGGCAGCAGAATGGGGACCGGACGGCATCCGCGTCAATGTAATCTGTCCTCTGGCCATGACAGAAAGCCTCCAGGAATGGAAAGTCAACTATCCGGAACTCTTTGAAAAGACCATCCAAGGCATCCCTATGGGACGCTTCGCAGATCCTAAGGACGACATCGGACGCGTGGCAGTCTTCCTCGCCAGCGAGGACGCCCACTACGTAACCGGCGAAACAATCACCCTCCAGGGCGGCAGCGGTCTGAGACCATAAAACCATGAGCAAAAGAAAGTTCGACACATGTTTTTTCGAGCGTTACGCACAGGTTACGCTTGAGACGCTGTTAGGCGAAGAGTATGCAGATCTGGTCAATGAAGACAGGCCGGATCTGCAGAAGCTTGACATGAGCCTCGGCATTGAGGTGACTCGTGCCATGGAGCCGAGCAAGAACACTGCGCAGGCCATGCTCAAGGAAATGGCCGGCATGGAGGTCAAGGACGAAGACCGCGATGAAGTTGCCCAGATCATCAGGAGCGGTTACGGCTACGGTCTCCAGGAAGGAAAATACATCGGTTATCTGGAGTATGAATACTGGCGTCTGGCCCAGCCTCTGAGAAGAATCATAGAAAGCAAGGTCAGCAAGGTCGGTTCAGGATTCTACGGAAACTTCGATGAATACGGACTATATATCTTCTGCAAGGATGACCTTAAACACGACGAGGTGACACTCACAATGGAGTACACCAGCGACCTTCAGAGGAATCTCGACATCAAGTACTCAAAGATGTATCTCTCCCTCATTGACAAGCTTTACGTCTGCGATCTGACGCAGGTGGATCGCCTTCTGAGGCCTACAAAATGCACATCCTACGACATCAGCCGCAAGATGTGCAGAGAATTCTTCCGTAAAGCTCTTTAATCAATTCTGACCAGCCTCAGCTCCATTATTCTGGCATTGTCAACTTTGACGTTCATATTCACATCCTCGTCATTGTAATGGATTTCAACTGAATGTTTTCCGGCAGCAAGATCAAGAACAACCGGACTAGACCAGCCTGAATCTGCCCAGTCTCCCTTACCCCTCTGAGGAAACACGCATACTCCCACCTTTTCAGAATCCAAGACCAAAGTTCTGGAAGAGCACATATTGTATCCTGTCACGCTGCCATTGCCGTTTGCATAACGCCAATCCAAAACATAAGTTCCATCTTGAGGAACATCAAAAGAGACTACGGCCTGCCTTCCATGCGTCTCATCGATCCTCACATCCAAAGGTATTGATATTGTCTCAGGATAAATTCTCAACGGCTCGGAAGCAAATCCGCTCACACCACAGTCATCTATCGGAATCACCTGCCACTCCCCTGTCGAATCCGAAGGAAGCACGAACTTTGAGTCAGTTACCTGAGCCACTATATTTCCATCATGTACAACTGCATATTCACACTTTTCTACCGGATTCCACACCAATGTGTCACCTTTTGACTGAACTACAGGATATTCAGGTGCCGGGGTATAATTCCTGACATTGATGGATGAAGAAGGAAATTCTCCGGCCAACTCAATGACGACCTCATGCTTACCGGTCAGATCTGCCGGAATGAAAGGTCTGGAGAGAGTCTTCCCGTCCAATGTAAACTTCCTGACTACATTACCTGAACCTGACACAGAAATATCCAGCAGCATGCCCCTGTATGGGAACCCTTCAAGAGTACGTCTGCCATCCAGCACCTTCGGAACACAAGGATGGAAGTAAAGTCCTTCCTGAGTGAATTCAAATCCGAAGAATGTCTTATGGAACAAGCCCATGAATCCAGACAGTCCCCAGAGCATATTGTGAGAATTCAACCTTGTCGTATATGGATTACCCGTAGAGTTTGTAAAATTCTCATAATTGGTAGCATATATGGCCGCAGAACGGACATTGGAGCCAAGTGCATGAAGCAGAGCGGATTCGTTGCCGGTCTTCGCTGCCGCCATACCCCAGTACGAAGTCACAAATGGCCAGGTCGCATTGTTATGATAATCCGGCTGTGAGGATATCTGCGGCCAGAATATCGCAGGTCCCCAGACTGATACAGGCATTGACCTCATAATATCAGCAGATTTCTTTGAGTCAGCCACATCCCAAAGGATTGCGAGAGATTCGCCTAGAGTCTCACTACGTCCGGACTGAATCAGACTGTTCCTTCCATAAAGAAAACTGCCATAATATCCTTTGTCAGATAGCCAGAAATTATCGTTGACAGCTCTGCGAAGGTCAGATGCCCTTTTGCGATAGTCCTTGGATATTGTCTTGTCACCCAGGACTTCTGCCATGGAAGCAACAGTCTCGAATACTTCGGAATACACTACATTCGTGCCCAGACACTCCGACATGTAGATATCCGCAGGCTGCATCCATAACGGATAACTCTGCTGACGCCAGTCAATGAAGGAACTTTCTCCGCGGTAGAGACCTGTATTCTTGTCATACAGCATATGCAGATCGCTCTCAAGACTCTTCAATATCACAGGGTAAGCTTTATTGAGCCATTGTTCATCACCGGTTGCAAGGTAGACCTTCCACGCCGCCACAGCCCATATGACGCGGTCACTTGAACATGGCCATGAGCCGCCTGTGCCTGTATCCTGAATTATGCGTCCAAGTTCATCAATCTTGACTTCAAGGGAAGTCCTGACGTTTTCAGGGACCATATATGACAGCGAAAGGATTGCGCTGTAGCTTACATCTCTGGTCCATACGCCTCCCCAAAGTGCTCCTGTGCGAAGAGTGCCGTCCTTTTCGATATTGTTGACCATCTCATCCACTGCGAGATTGTACAGGGCGGTTTCAAGAGTAGAGGCACCTTTGAAGACGCCATATTTTGAAATATCGTTCCTGCAGTTCCATCCAAGGGGCTCCCCCTTACGCGAAAGTGCACTGGTAACAATGGAAGTAGAACTAGGAGCATAAGAAACAAGGTTTCCCGAACTCACCTTTTCTTCTGACCATACATATTCAGTAGTACCATATATCTCACGTTCCAGAATAACAGGAAATACGGTCAGCCTCAGCTGCGTTCCTCCATATGGAACAAGATCAATATAGCTTACACCATTCCCCATCACCACAACCTCATCCGGAGCTGGAACTTCCGGAGTATAACGTCCTTCTGCAAGATCCCAGACTATGCTCTTGACCGGAATTCTTACGACATCCTTTTCTGGAATATATACAGGATCAACTTTTTGAGTCAAATCAACCGCATAGTTCCATTGTCCGGAAGGTTCGATACTCAAACATTTAAAAGTCGTATCCCCTGGTGTCT
>JAZOPY010000017.1:0-10129 GCA_045655825.1 Candidatus Cryptobacteroides sp.
GTAAAGCATGTCAGTGATGACAGTATAAATTTCTGCTTCACAGGAAGATTTGACAATGAGACCCCTAAACTTAGATGAAATGTTCCGGAGATTTTTCATATTGCTGGTTTTTGTCTTATTGTCGGTGCAGGCGTACAGTCAGCATCGCATAAGTGCAGGTGTCCGCAGCGGTTATCCGTTTTCTCCGTCTAAACCTTTGCTTGATGGGGTCAACAGTCTCGGGAGGCCATTGAATGTCGCAGCTTCTGCCGACCTGCAATATGGATTTGAATTTCCCGGTTCGAGTTATCAGGGAGTAGGCGTTTCGGTATTCTCGCTGTTTGACCACGAGGATGTAGGAACTCCTGTCTCGGTATATGTATTTCAAGGTGCAAGGATAGCTCGGCTTTCCCGTTCCTTGTCCCTGGATTATGAGTGGAATTTCGGAGTCTCTTTCGGTTGGCACAGACACGACGAGCATCCCTATAACATCATAATAGGATCTAAGATAAATGCATATATAAACGGAGGCATTATGCTTTCGTGGCATCCGTCTGACAATTGGCAACTTTCTGTAGGACCGGATTTTACCCATTATTCAAACGGCCACACCAGGCTGCCTAATGCGGGACTTAATGCCGTGGGCATGCGTCTTAGTGCTTCCGGAACATTTGGTGGAGAACTGTTTCCTCGGATTGCAGAAACATCAGTCCCTGACCGGAAATGGAACGACAGGATATCGTACGACGTCACTGTCTTCGGTGCCTTAAAGAAATGCGTTGTCGACTATCATATGAAATATTACCAGGTCGATGGGCATTTCGCTGTGGCGGGAATACACATAAATCCTTTTTATGACATTCATCGTCATTTCCGTATAGGCCTTTCTCTTGATATGATTTATGATGAAAGCGCAAACCTTTCCGACCATATTGCCGGTACAACCCTGGATGATCACATAAGGTTTTTCCGTCCGTCTTTTGCAGAACAGTTTGCCATGGGCTTATCTGTCAGGACTGAACTTGTCATGCCTATATTCTCTGTCCATTTCGGTGTCGGTCATAATATCATATATAGAGGTGATGACTTCAGAGGTCTCTATCAGATCGTGGCGTTGAAGACACGCGTCACCAAGAATCTTTACCTCCACACAGGATACCAGTTCTGGCATTTCACTGACCCCGGCCACCTCCTTATCGGACTTGGGTGGCGATTCAATTGACAGGCACGCTCGATTTTCTAATAGCTTGATAATGATATAGTTATGAATCAAGATGTGCCAGGCTGCCTCTTTAAAGACAGGGTCTGACACACTGATTTTAATAACCAGTTGGTAATCAGTGCGTTACGAGATGTGGTGTGCCCGGCCTCCGGAAGCTGGTTATGAATACCTGCGGGGTAAGCGGAAGAGGATGGCCAGGAGGGCGCAGGCTCCCATCACGAAGGGGTAGTAGAGGTAGCCGATGATGGACAGGGATGAGACTCCGGCAAGGCCGGCTGCCATAAGGAGCTGGGCTCCGTATGGGATGAGCCCTTGGATGAGACAGGAGAATGTGTCCAGAATGCTGGCAGTCTTGCGTGGATCCAGATCAAACCGAGTGGTGATATCTCGTGCTATTGCTCCTGTTGTGATGATTGCTATCGTATTGTTGGCTGTGCATAGATTGGACAGACTTACCAGTCCGGCGATGCTCAGTTCGGCGCCTCTTTTTCCTTTGATCCTGCGTGTAAGACCGCGTGTTATGAAATCAAGGCCTCCGTTTACCTTTATGACTTCAAGCATTCCACCTGCAAGCAGGGTCACGATGATCAGGTCGCTCATTCCTCCGATGCCCGTTCCGATGGCTTCCATCCAGCCTGTCCACGAAAGTCTTCCTTTGCAGAAACCTATGACTGCAGCGACAGCCAGGCCTGTAGTGAGGACGATCGATACGTCCAGTCCTGCCAGTGCGAGGGTTATGATCAGGATATACGGAATGATGAGGACCAGATTGGTCGATCCGTCCTGAGGTACAGCATCTACAGATGATCCCATGAATATGTAGAGTCCGCATACTATTAATGCTGCCGGACCGACGATCCTTATGTTTGCCTTGAACTTGTCGCGCATCGAGCATCCCTGAGTGCGGGTAGCGGCGATGGTCGTATCGGAAATGAAAGAGAGGTTGTCTCCGAAGAATGCACCCCCTACGATTATGGCTGTTATGAAGGATATCGTACCGGTAAGTTCTCCTGCAGGGGCAATCTTATGAGCGATGTCAACAGCAATAGGAATCAGTGTGGCGATTGTTCCGACGCTTGTACCTATAGACATCGAGATGAAGCAGGAGGCGATGAACAGACCGGCGTAAAGCAGGTTCCCGGGAAGAAACTTCAAGGCCAGATTGACGGTGGCGTCGATTGCTCCGATCTCCCGTGCCGTCTGGGCGAATGCACCAGCCAGAATGAATATCCATATCATCAGGAGGATGTTCTTGTTGCCGGCTCCTTGCGAGAAGATTGTAACTCTTTCCTCCAGCGAACGTCCGCGGCTGATGCACAATGCGTATATAGATGCTATGAGAAAGGCTGATGAGACGGGTATCTTGTAGAAGTCCTGCGCTAAGATTGACGAAACAAGATATACAGCAAGGAAGACAAACAATGGACTGACTGCCAGCCATCCGTTTAGCGGCTTCTCGCTGCTGCCTTTCAGTCTGCGGCCCAGAGCCTTCATCTGCTCTGAAATATATTTGTCTGGTATTATGCCCATGGGGAAAATCTGTTAAGCGGGCGCAAAGATACGTAAAATAGAATTATATTTGTGAGATTTCTCCACTCACTGTGTTCGGTCGAAATGACAGGTTGGTAGGTGGATCATAATGGAAATGAAACTAAAGAATAACATACAGGCGCCGATGGGGGAGACTACGGTTCTTCTTCATACCTGCTGTGCGCCGTGCTCGAGTGCCATTATTGAGGCGATGATGCAGAACGGCATCACGCCGGTCATATATTACTGCAATCCGAATATTTATCCCCAGGAAGAATACGAGATCCGCAAGAACGAGTGCACCAGATATGCTCAGGCGCTGGGACTTGAAATCGTTGACGCTGACTATGATCATGAGAACTGGCTCTGCGAAATGAAGGGCCTCGAGAACGAGCCCGAGAGGGGAGGCCGCTGCCTGAAATGCTTCAAGCTAAGGCTTCGCAGATCAGCACAGTATGCCAGCCAGAGAGGTATCAGGGTCATTACGACCACCTTGGCATCATCACGTTGGAAGTCCCTGGACCAGATAAACGAAGCCGGACAGTGGGCATGTGATCAGGAGTGGGAAGATTGCCACGCTCCGCTCGCAATGACGTGTGGGGCTCCTCTCGTAGAAACAGTTCCACCAGACGACCGGAAGGTCATCTGGTGGGATCAGAATTGGCGCAAGGGCGGCCTGCAGGAGCGCAGGAACCAGATTCTTAAGGAATATGATTTCTACAACCAGCGATATTGCGGCTGCGAGTTCAGCATGCCGAAAGAAGACTTAACATCGATGCAGCCGTCCTTGACATCAGACGGAATCGGCTCGCGCGAGTAGGTCATGACCTCTTCAGAACCGTTCTGTGCGGTAAGTGTCATGCTGTCCTTGCCGCTGAAACTCATCTTGTAGGAACTTCCCCATGCAGATCCGTCTGCATATGTTCCCGAAAGTACGTCTCCTTCAATAGACCAGCTTCCGGTGTAGTGTCTGTATCGACCTTCGCCGAGCATCTGGTACAGGTCAAAGTCGCCGTCCTTTTCAAAATTGACGTAGACGTCTGCTCCTAATTCGACAGCAGCGCAGTGCCATTCTCCCGGCAGCAGACCCTTGTAATCGACAGGCTTCTCATCCTTTTTACAGCCCGTTGTCATCATAAGCATCAAGGCTGTCAGTATGTATAGAATTCTTTTCATTAGAACCATCCTCCATTGGTTGAATAAACTCCTCTTGAGATGATGGAGATCTCACGTGTGATCTCGGTGCCTCCGATGTTGCTTCCGCCACCGAGCTGAACGCCTCCGGCGATAGCTGAAACCTTGATCTTTGCCGATCCGTTCTTCATGCAGACAATCTCAAGTACTCCATCCGCAATCTTTGGGTTTGAAGCAAGTCCGAGAGTCTTCTTGGCCTCGTCATCAATCTCCACTCCAAGATATGTCAGGTCAGCAGCACCGTCTCCGAAATATTCTGAAAGATCAACCAGAGTCTTTTTTCCGGCCTGAACCATGGCAGAAGGAGTGCCCTCGATCTGCATGAGGAGTTTCCAGGCGTCGATAGCTCCGGTACCCATGCGGTTGTGGTAGGTCTGCATGTTGATCCACATGTCCTTGAATGACTTTCCTCCTTCAGTCATGAACTGGTTTATGTCATTTACAGATGTCAGAAGCATGGTCTTGAACTCATTGTCTGTAAACTTCTTGCCGAGTTTGCCTGCATAAGAGACACCCAGCGCGGCAACTCCTGACATGTGTGGACATGCCATGGACGATCCCTGCATCCAGATGTAGTCGCCGCTGACCTCGCTGAGTCCGGTCGACAGAATCTGGCTTATGTTATCCTCCTCCTTAGGTGCTCCGACCCAGAAGTCTCCTCCCGGAGCGGCGATGTTACATCCGCGGCCGTAGTTTGTGTATCCGGCTGGCAGATAATCAGGACCGAAAGCGGTCACGGAAACGCACATAGGAAGTGCGGCAGGGTATCCTGAAATGGATGCACTCTCGTTTCCTGCGGCGAAAATAGCGACGTTGGCCTCCAGTGAAGGGTGATTGCAGTTCTTCGGATTGGTGAAATATTTCAGGGCCCTGTATTCCAATGATGCATTGTCAATGAAGGCATCATCACATTCAAAGGTACCGGCAGGGTAGCCATAAGAACATTGAACTATGCATGCGCCGTTATCGGCAGCATACATCAGCGCCTCGGACATTCCTCTGTCTCCATCCGAATATATGCCTTCAAAAACCTGGCAGCACATCAGGCGTACGCCGTCGCCCTTGCCGCTGCCTCCGGCAACCGAGCTGACACCGATGCCGTTGCCGTTAACAGCTGCAACGATTCCGGCAACATGTGTTCCGTGTCCGCTCTCCGTTTCAGTCTCCCAGTTGATTGCACCATTCGATCCACCTCTCTTATAGAAATTGTATCCGTGGATATCGTCAATGTAGTCGTTTCCGTCATCATCCACTCCCTTCACTCCATTCAGCTCCGCTTCATTCACCCACATCGAGCCTGCAAGATCCGGATGAGTGTATTTCACTGGCGCGTCGCAGACTGCTACGATCACATCAGGCGTTCCCGCTGTCAGTTTCCATGCATCGACCACTCCGACGTCCGCACCTTCGCGTGCTGTTGCCGCCACGTTCTTGTCCCCTGTGTTGTTGAGGTTCCACTGATATGGGTTCATCGGGTCGTCAAATGGGATGCGGGCCTGTGAAGATGCCGCATTGAGTCTTGCCTGAGGCCTGAACGGAATGCTCTTGCAGTCCGAAGCCAGCTTCGGTACAGAATTGAACTGGATTGCGCGGATCTCTGGACGTACTGCGACGGCTTCTGCAAAAGACTCAACAGGAGTATTCTCGTCAAATGTGACTATAAACCATCTGTGCAGGCCGAGTTCGCGAGCAAGTTCCTCATTCTTCGGCTTATGGCTTATGGCCTTTTCGAAACCGGTGTACCCGGCTCCGCCAAACAGATCTTCAGTAATATCCTCTCCATTCTCATAACGCTCCGTAGTCTCCTCGTCAAGATACAGAAGAAGACATCCTTCTATGAATTCTCCGTTTACTTCCCCTGTCAGCTTGGTCATGAGGCATTCGCGGGCCGGTGTGTTTTCAATAACCGGCGAAATCTCATGCTCCTTTACGCAGGAAACGGCTGCCATGATGACGACAGCCATGGTCAACTTCCTATATGTCATAATCTTATTCTGATTTTACGATTACCTCGCATGTCTCTTTAACCTCTGCCGGAATTTCAGTCTTTTCGTATGTTGACTTTTCGGCAGTTTCGTTGTTTGACGTAAGTACGAGCTGCTTGTCTCTCATCTCTACCTGATACGCTGCCGCCCAGTCCTCACCGTCATTGTATTTTCCGGTCAGGAGTATGCCTTCAAGATTCCATGTGCCTCGGTAAAGTCTATGCGCGCCTTCTCCGATCTGCTGGTACAGCTCGAAGGTCTTGCCCTCCTGAAAATCGATATACAGATCAGCCTCCATTGAATTGGAAACGCTGTGCCACTGACCGATAAGCTGCTGCTCAAGGGTGAGCTCCGGCTTCTTGTCATCTTCGTTTTTTCCACAAGATGCAAGGAGCATCAGGGCAGAAAATATGTATAGTAACTTTTTCATTATAACCATCCTCCATTATTTGTTGCGAATGCTCTCGATACGATTGATATCTCACGTGAATAGCTCATCTCGCCGATACCGTCTGTCTTGTCCGGATCCTTGCCCACAGCTGCGCTGAGGGTGATCTTTCCGGCTCCGATCTTGCTGCACTGGATTTCCAGATATCCGTCCTTGATTACAGGGTCTGCGGCAAGCCCGAGAGATGTACGTGAGGCGTCATCGACGCTGATCGTGTATGAATCATAAGGGTTGCAGTATCTGCTAAGATCGATTCTGACTGTCTTGCCTACGTGCGCCATGAATGAAGGCGTACCCTCTATCGCCATAAGGAACTTCCATGCATCAACTGCGCCGGTTCCCATGTTTCCATAGTACTGCGTGCCCTTGGTGTACTGGTCTAGGTCGTTTACTGATGTGAGCAGAAGTGAAGTCATCTCTTCGCGTGTGAGCGTCATTCCGAGCTTCTTAGCGTATGAGATGCCCAGTGCCACAACTCCCGAAACATGAGGACATGCCATCGAAGTACCCTGCATGTATACATAGTTCTTGCTTTCACCCTTTCCTGTCTGCACTCCAGGTGACTGGGTCGCCGCTCCTGAAACACCTGTTGAAAGGATCATCGTTCCATACTCACCCTTGATGCCTTTGTATTCTCCACCCGGTGCCGCAATTTTGCATCCCGGACCATAATTCGTGTAGTTTCCAGGCTGAAAGTCGCATCCGAATGCTGTCACGGAGATGACGTACGGAAGGGCTCCAGGGTAGATTGAATATGGGTTGCTGTGGTTTCCGGCAGCGAAGATTGCCATGTTTCCCTCAAGCGACTCGTGGTTGCTGTTTGCAGGGTCAAGGAAATACTTCAGCGCAGCGTTCTCAAGGGTAGAAGAGTTGACCTTGATGGTCTGTCCGTCATGTTCGATCTCTCCGCCGTTGATGTAGATGTCGTCGCTTGTGATTATGTTGGCGTTTCCATATGAACACTGTGCGATGCAGGCTCCGTTGTCAGCGGCATAGATGAATGCAGCTGCATTCTGAGCGTCGGCGCAATATGACGAACCCTGGAAGATCTGGCATGTCATAAGTCTTACGCCATCACCGTTTCCGGTGCCGCCGGCAATGGAGCTGACTCCCTTTCCGTTGTTGTTGGTCGCGCCGATGATGCCGGCTACATGCGTTCCGTGGCCGCTTCCAGCTGTGCTGTTGAGCGGATTTCCTTTAAGAGCAGTCTGTTTCTGACCTTTGAGCGCTCCTTCAACATACTCCGCGTCAATAGAGTAGCAGTTCACGAAGTTGAATCCGTATTTGTCATCTATGAATCCGTTGCCGTCGTCGTCCACGTCAGCCTGTCCGTTGACCTCCGCTTCATTTTGCCAAAGCGCATCCTGAAGGTCCTCGTGTCTGTTCGCAACGGCGCAGTCGAAGATAGCTACGACTACGCTCGGGTCGCCTCCGGTGAGCCTCCATGCGTCTTTCACACCGACATCGGCGCCCGGAACCGCATTCTCATCGATGCTTCCGTCATTGTATAGATTCCATTGGTATGATGCGTATTCATCATTGAACATGCCGCTCTGCTCGGGGTCCTGAGCCTTCGTCATAGGCATGGCCTCGAACAGGTGTACCTGACCCTCCCAGGCCGGCTGTACCAGTCTGTTGTACTGGATGGAACGCACCCTGCGTGATGCTGCCATTTCCTTTGCAACCTCTTCTGCGCTTGTCTGACTGCCGAAGGATACCATGAACCACTGGTCCAGGCCGTATTTGCGCGCTACTTCCATGTTCTTCGGCTGTATCGGAAGCGCTGACGTCAGGGTCGCGCCTTCGATCCCGTCAAGAAGGTCTTGCGAAACCTCTGCCAGTCTGCCCTCTTCAATGGCCTTTACGCTCTGGGCATCCAGTCTCACCAGAAGGGTACCTGGGGCGATCTCGCCGTCAGTGCCTCCCACGAGCTTGGCGCCAAGTTCAGTAGATTCTTGCAGACCTAAGGCACCCTCGGGGAGTTCCTTTGTGCATGCTATGCCGACAAGCGCGAGCGCAGCCAGCATAAAGTGTGAAATTTTCATATGTTATCTGGTTTTATTCCTTGAATGGATCCAATATGATCGTAGCCTTGCCGTTCTTGAAGGCGCCTTTGTCATAAGCGTTCCAGCCGAGTGACGCATAGCTTGCCGGCTTCCATACTCCGTCAGTCTGAGGCTCCCAGTAGAACACTCCATGGCAGTCTTCGATCTTTTTGGTCTCGTCCAGGATGTACTGGACAGCGTCCTTCGACATCTGCTGCTCCCACACCGGAAGTCCGATTTCGCAGATCATCACGGGCTTTCCGAATGAAGCAGTCAGATCCTTGATGTTATTGATACATGCATCCACATTAGGCTTCCATGCGCACCAGCCGTTGTTTTCCCACCATGTAGGATAGAGCGAAAGGCCGATGATGTCATATTTTACCTTGCTGGTCTTCATGAGGTTGAAAAGCCATTTGCACTCATTGGCCTTGTGGCCTTCGCTTCTGTGGATGATGACCTTAGCTTCCGGATATACGCTCTTTACTGCATCATAGCCTTTATTGGCCAGGATGGCGAAATTGGTCGCATCGCTGCCGATCTTTCCTATCGGATGCATCATGCCGCTGTTGGTCTCGTTGCCGACCTGCACCCACTCCACCTCGACTCCATTGTCCTTGAGCAGCTGCAGGGTCTCCTTTGTATGCTCTTCAAGCTTTGAAGCGAGTTCATAGACCGGAAGATCGGCCCAGGCGGCCGGAGTCTTCTGGTTCGACGGATCGGCCCATGTGTCGCTGTAGTGGAAATCGATCATGATCCTCATGCCGAGCTCCTGTGCGCGCTTGGCCTTTACAAGCACGTCCTCCTTGGCGCACCAGCCTCCCTCTGGATTAACCCATACACGCAGGCGTATCGAATTGAATCCGAGCTCTTTCATCAGAGCCGTACATTCCATCTCCTTTCCATCTGAGGTGTAGAATTTCTGTCCGTCACCTTCCATCTGAGTGAGCCAGCTGATGTCGGCACCTTTGGCATATCCGCCTTTTTCGGCAGGTGGTGGAGTGTGCTGCTCCTCTTTGTCAGGCTTCTGAATGTCAGGCTGGTAACCCGTAGGTCCGTATGGGTTCTCTTCGCAGGCAATCGACATTATTGCCGCGACCATTGTGATAAGTGTGCGATTAAGATTCATATAAGTATTTATACAACATACAAAGTTAATAGAAAATTGAAATTTATTATATTTACAATCAAGAGGAAGTTGTTCTATATATCGTTATCCGCGAAGTCAATCCTAACCACATCATCATGATCGGTGCTCCTCAGTGGAACAGCAACTTCGATCCGTTCACCGACTGGACATACGATGACAACATGATGTATTCTTGTCATAGATATGGCGGCGACGCATGTGTTGAGGCTATCGGAAACTTCATCGCTTTCCGCGACAAGACAAACCTCCCTATGTACATGGGTGAGATCGGACACAACACCGACGAGTGGCAGGAAGCATTCTGCATCGCTATGGAGCAGAGCAACATCGGCATCACCCCTCCGGAGAACTGGGATAAGGTCATGGAGTTCTCAGAAGCTCCTCGTACAACGTACTTTGAAGTGCGCGATGCCCGTAGATTAAAGGTCTTCCAGGCGGATCTGAGTGAAATCGTCGATTACCATGTCACAGAGCGGGGTGAGAGCCTCGCTCTTGTTTGTTGTTGCAAGTCCTACCACAAATGCTCCAGAAGCGCGTCCGGCAGCAATTCCGTGGAATGAATCTTCGAAGACGATG
>JAZOPY010000018.1:0-32030 GCA_045655825.1 Candidatus Cryptobacteroides sp.
GGATACACTCGCGTGTTGAAGACTGGTTTCCGTCAGGGTGACGGTGCTGACATGGCTCTCATCGAGCTCGTTGACTTCAACGAGGCAGCTCTTGCTTCTTCTACTAAGAAGGCAGCTAAGAAGACTACTCGTCGTAGCTCAAAGAAGGCTGTTGAGGCTGCTCCAGCTGCTGAGGTTGAGACACCAGCTGCTGAGTAATCAGACAAAACCAACGCAGCCAAGGCTGCAAACAATAAAACCGGGTTCCAATGGAATCCGGTTTTTTCATATATATTTATATCTTTGCATTACAAAGAAGTATGAACTATGAAGAAGTTACTGTTTTTATCTTTTTTATTTCTGATGGCGGTCATAGGATGCACGAAGGGTGATGATCCTGCTGGATCTGATGATCAAAGCGATAAGCTGGAGCTTAATTCCGGTATGAGTGATAATATTGTCCTTGATCCGGAAGGAAGTTTTACAAATCTGCGTTTCAATGCTCCTGCAGACTGGCATATAGAAATGTCTGAGGATGCTCAGTGGCTAGAGATTTCTCCTCTTGAAGGAGCGGCAGGAAAGGGTCGTATAAAAATCAAGGCTGAAGCTAATGATACAGGTGCGGATCGTGTCGGTCAGGCGAGAATATGTTCCGGTGAAGAGTCGATTGTCCTGACTGTTTCCCAGGAAAAGTTTGTGCCGAAATTTGAGTTGCAGCAGACCGAGTCTGAAATCAGTTTCCTTGGAGGTACGGTCTCAGTTCCTTTGGTGACTGATTTCGAATATGAGTATGAGTGTGATGCTGATTGGGTGACTTTTGTTGGAACCAAAGCTTCTGATTTGACAAATGTCCTGTTTGATGTGGCTCCTAATGAAGGCAGTTCTTCACGTACGGCGGTAATATCTTTCACCTCATCTTCAACATCTCTTGAGTATACTCTCACCCAGGGAACCGACGGCTTAGGTTCGAGGGATTGGACTGCCGGCACATTTGTCCATCGTTCTCTTGCAATGAGATTTACCGCTACGTGGTGCGGATATTGTCCTATGATGGCTGAAGCGTTTGACAAGGCGAAGAGCCAGATGAATGGCGCTCTTGAACTTGTAAGTCTGCATGCGATAGATTCCGATATTCCTTTTTCAGGAACAAGAACCTTGGCCAATAGATTTAATATTTCAGGTTACCCTACAGGTATTGTAGACGCTCGAGCTTCCATCCCGAACTATAGTTCCACAGCTACTACGGCAAAAACAGCGGTTAGTGTGGCAAATGAGACTCAGTCAGCGTACCCTGCATCTGTCGGCATTGCCGGGGCTAGTGCCATTAATGGCAATGCTATCGACATCTCTGTTGGTTTATATGTCAAGGAGGCGGGATCGTATCGAGTTACAGTTCTTGTGTTGGAGGATGGAATCATGTCAGCGCAAAATGGCGGAGGTACAAATTATGTGCATAATGATGTGGCCAGGACTGCAGTAACTTCTATTTCAGGTGAGTCGGTGCAGGTTGAGTCAAACAGTCAGTTATGGACGAAATCTTATTCAGTCAGATTGGATGCGGCTTGGAATCCGGACAATCTGAAGATTCTTATCTATGTAGAGAAGCCTTTTGGTGACAGAGAACGTGTAAGAGGAGTGGCGGACGCCGAGTATCGTGATTATGGTGATACTTATATCGACAACTGTCTTGCAGTCCCTGTCGGCCAGGTCGCTCAATTGGAACTTAAATAGAAAAATCCGGGAACTCTAAATTTCCCGGATTTTTTTATGTTTATGCTGAATTAGCTGCAGAACCATTTTTCGGACGATAGCAAAGATAATAAAAAAGTCAATCAGTTGGTTCGGTGAATTTGATAAAATTTTAAAATCGTGCCCTGAGGCGTGTAAAATCTTGTTTTTGCCTCTTGTTTTTCTCGAAATAATAAATAATTTTGTTGTCCCGACCACGAAAAAGACACAACACTAATTAATAACTATATGAATAACCTATTCTATTTAGTGCCGGCGGCGGCAGTGATTGCACTGTTGTTTGCCTACATTTTCTTCCGTCAGATGATGAAGGAAAGCGAGGGAACTGCGACTATGAAACAGATCGCTCAGTTTGTAAGAGAGGGTGCGATGGCGTATCTCAAGCAGCAGTATAAGATTGTGACCATTGTGTTTGCAGTGCTTGCTGTTTTATTTGGCGTTCTCGCATATTTTGGGGTACAGAATCCTTGGGTGCCTTTCGCATTCCTTACAGGAGGCCTCTTCTCCGGTCTGGCTGGATTCATCGGTATGAAGACCGCAACATTTGCTTCGGCAAGAACAGCCAATGCTGCGCGCAGATCTTTGAATTCGGGTCTTAAGGTGGCTTTCCGAAGCGGTGCGGTCATGGGTCTTACAGTAGTCGGACTCGGACTTCTTGATATTGCGATATGGTGGCTTATTCTGAATTATTTCGAGCCGGAGTCTTCTACTAAGATGGTAACTATCACCACTACAATGCTTACCTTCGGTATGGGTGCCTCTACACAGGCTCTCTTTGCCCGTGTAGGTGGCGGTATCTATACAAAGGCTGCTGACGTAGGAGCTGACCTCGTTGGTAAGGTTGAGGCTGGTATTCCTGAGGATGACCCTCGTAACCCTGCTACAATCGCAGATAACGTTGGTGACAACGTAGGTGACGTTGCCGGTATGGGTGCTGACCTTTATGAGTCTTATTGCGGCTCTATCCTCGCAACGATGGCTCTTGGAGCCGCTGCGTTCGTTGCATTCCCTGAGATGCAGATGAAGGCCATTCTGGCCCCTATGATTATTGCGGCAGTCGGAGTTGTTCTTTCGATTATAGGTATTTATGTGGTCCGCACAAAGGAAGGTGCAGGAATGAACGACCTTCTGAAGTCTCTTGGACGAGGAACCAATCTCAGCTCTATCCTTATTGCTGGAGCAACATTCGGCATCATGTATCTCCTTGGAATGGAGAACTGGTGGGGCTTCTCGCTTTCTGTCGTTGTAGGTCTTGCTGCAGGTGTCATCATCGGTCAGGCTACAGAATACTACACTTCTCACTCTTACAAGCCGACTCAGAAGCTTGCAGAGTCTGCTGAAACAGGTCCTGCTACAGTGATCATTTCAGGTGTTGGTCTCGGTATGCTTTCTACAGCTATCCCTGTAATCACTATCGCGGTAGCTATCCTTCTTGCATATCTGTGTGCAAACGGATTCTCTCTTGAGTTTACTGCAGAGAATCTTTCTACAGGCCTTTATGGTATCGGTATCGCTGCTGTAGGTATGCTTTCAACTCTTGGAATCACCCTCGCGACTGACGCATACGGTCCTATCGCCGATAACGCAGGAGGAAATGCTCAGATGAGTGAGCTTGAGCCAGAGGTTCGTCAGCGTACAGACGTTCTCGACGCTCTTGGAAATACTACTGCTGCAACAGGTAAGGGCTTTGCTATCGGTTCGGCAGCGCTTACAGGTCTTGCTCTCCTTGCTTCTTATATTGAGGAAATCAAGATCGGTCTGCAGCATCTGGTAGACTCTGGAGCGAAGACAATAAGTGAAATCGGCTTCATTCCTGAAAATGCAGATATTCTTGATGTGGTTAATGCATACGATATGAATCTGATGAACCCTGTGGTTCTTGTCGGTATCTTTATCGGTGCAATGATGGCATTCCTTTTCTGTGGACTTACAATGAACGCTGTAGGTCGTGCGGCTCAGAGCATGGTGACTGAGGTTCGCCGTCAGTTCCGTGAGATCAAGGGTATCCTTACAAAGGAGGCTACTCCGGATTATGCTCGCTGCGTTGAGATTTCTACAAAGGGCGCTCAGCGTGAGATGCTTCTGCCTTCAATCGTGGCAATCGTAGTTCCTATCCTAGTTGGTCTTATTCTTGGACCTGCAGGCGTCATGGGTCTTCTTATCGGAGGTCTCGGTTCCGGATTTGTACTTGCAGTGTTCATGTCTAACTCCGGTGGAGCATGGGATAACGCCAAGAAGTATGTTGAGGAAGGACATTTCGGAGGTAAGAACTCTGAGGCTCATAAGGCGACAGTTACTGGTGATACAGTAGGTGATCCATTCAAGGACACATCAGGACCATCACTGAATATCCTCATCAAGCTGATGAGTATGGTCTCAATCGTGATGGCGATGCTGACAGTGGCAATTCACTAATAAAAAATCAGGAAGGTCCGTCGGGCTTTCCTGATTTTTTGTTATATTTAGCAGACCAAAACCTAATGTTATGAAAACTATACGTATGTTTTTGATTTTGGCGATAGTATCGCTTTCGTCATCATCGCTTTTCGCCCAGGATTATACATACATGGTGATGTCGCGTGACGGGTATCGATATGAAGGAGAGTGGCCTTCGGGATATGGAGTCCTGTATTCTTATCAGGACGGACTCGTTATAGGTGACTTCCATAAAGGTAAACCCCACGGCAAATGCGTCTGCTATAAACCTAATGGTGAGGTCTACTGGGGAGAGTACAAGAAGGGTAAGGCGACTGGAAACGGCAGGATCTACAGGGATAATGGCATTGTCGTTGCCGGAGGTTATAAGAATGGAAAGTATCACGGCTTAGACACTCTTTACAGGGCTGACGGAAGAATGATTGTCGGAAAGTTCCGCAAGGGAAAAATGGTTGCAGCCATAAAGGATACTCCTCCGGGTATGGACGACTATAGATTAAAAACAGGTGATAAGCCGGAATATCCGAGAATTGATCTGCGTATGCGTCATGAAGAGTTTCTCAAAGAGCTGGAGCTTATCTGGGAAGAACGAAATCTGGCTTTGGCAAGAAAGGCTGGTTTGATTGCTCCGAAGTTCCAGGGTGGTGATGTCGATGACTTTGCCTTGTGGGTGAATTCACAGGTCGTTTATCCTATAAGGGATCGTGCTGACAGAAATTCAAGAACCGTGATTGTTGAGTTTGTTGTTCTCCGTGATGGAACAGTTTCTGATGCTCATGCCGTATTTGGTTCTGATGCAGTTTTGAATGAAGCCGCTGTAAAGGCTGTGATGAAATCTCCAAAATGGACCCCTGGAGAGCAGAACGGACAGACCCGTAATGTGAGAATGACCGTTCCGGTTGTTTTCGATCTATAGGTTTTGATTTGTGCGGCTTCTGCTGCTGCCAAATGAATAAAAATGCTATCTTTGCATATTCGGGCCGTCAGTGGCCTGAGCGTTGCAGGATAGCATTTTTTATATGAGTAAAGACAAAGAAATATTAGATAACATCACAGACAAGGAGTATGAGCACGGCTTCGTCACCAATGTCGAGCAGGAGTTCATACCTAAAGGTCTGAATGAGGATATAATCAGACTGATATCAGCCAAGAAGGAGGAGCCTGAGTGGATGCTTGACTTCCGTCTCGAGGCTTTCCGCCGCTGGCAGAAGATGCCGATGCCGAAGTGGGCGCATCTTGATATCCCTGAGATTGATTTCCAGGATATCATTTATTACGCGGCTCCTAAGAAGGCCGAGGATCGTCCGAAGGAGATTGATCCGGAGCTTGAGAAGACTTTCGACAAGCTGGGTATTCCTCTTCACGAGAGGGCGGCTCTGGCTGGCGTTGCGGTTGATGCTGTATTCGATTCGGTGTCGGTGACTACGACATTCCGTGCTGCTCTTGCAGAGAAGGGCATCATTTTCTGTTCGTTCTCAGAGGCTGTGCGTGAGCATCCTGATCTTGTGCGCAAGTATCTTGCGTCGGTTGTTCCTGTTGGAGACAATTTCTATGCGGCATTGAATTCGGCTGTGTTCAGCGACGGTTCGTTCGTATATATTCCAAAGGGCGTGCGATGCCCGATGGAACTTTCCAGCTATTTCCGTATCAATGCTGCCGGCACAGGTCAGTTCGAGAGGACGCTGATTGTGGCGGACGAGGGCTCATACGTGAGCTATATGGAGGGCTGTACCGCACCTATGCGTGACGAGAACCAGCTTCATGCTGCCGTTGTGGAGATCATCGTTGAGAAGGATGCCGATGTGAAGTATTCGACTGTGCAGAACTGGTATCCGGGAGACGCTGAAGGCCGTGGAGGTATCTTCAATTTCGTGACTAAGCGAGGCATCTGCAAGGGTTCCGGAAGTCACCTTTCATGGACTCAGGTGGAGACAGGTTCGGCAATTACCTGGAAGTATCCTTCGACTATTCTCAAGGGAGATAATTCATCGTCTGAATTCTATTCGGTGGCTGTGACAAACAATTTCCAGCAGGCTGACACAGGAACCAAGATGATTCATATAGGACGCAATACCCGCAGCCGCATTGTCAGCAAGGGTATCTCGGCGGGACGCAGCCAGAACAGCTATCGCGGTCTGGTGAAGATGCTGCCGGGTGCGGACAATGCCCGCAATTTCTCGCAGTGTGACAGCTTGCTTATCGGTGACAAGTGCGGTGCGCATACGTTCCCATATATCGAGAATGCAAACAAGAGTGCGATTGTGGAGCATGAGGCTACAACCTCAAAGATCAGCGAGGATCAGCTCTTCTATTGCAATCAGAGAGGTATCGGTCCGGAGGAGGCTGTCGGACTGATTGTGAACGGATACGCACGTGAGGTGCTGTCGAAGCTCCCTATGGAGTTCGCGGTGGAGGCGCAGAAGCTGCTGCAGGTGAGTCTGGAGGGCTCGGTAGGATAATATTGCGATGGCAATGTGCTCCAGTGACCCCCTCCCACTGCGTGGGCCCCTCCCCCTAGCCGGGGGTGGCAAAATGTCACTTACGCACAAATGCCATACGCAATCTTTAATAAGAAATGTAAATGGAGTTTTGGAATACCATATTGTTTGAGATGGGCGGGAAGCCGGTGCTGCTGATAGATATGCTGTCGGCGGTGTTCGGTCTGACTACGGTGTTCCTGGCAGGTAGAAACAGGAAGAGCAACTTTTATATAGGCTATGTCTACACAGTCTTGCTGTTCATCATGTTCTGGCAGAAGAACCTGTATGCAAACCTGATTCTGCAGCCGATTTCACTTGGCATAAACATATTGGGACAGTACCGTTGGAGCCATCCGAAGAGGGGTGAGGAGAGTGCGGCCGGAGACGGTGGCCTGAAGGTGTCGATGTTGAGCTGGAAGGGCAGAGGCCTGGTGGTGTTGCTGGTTCCGACCCTTGCGCTTTTGTGGGGATGGCTGATGAGCATGATGGGCACGCGTTGGTTCGTGGGCTATTTCCCGGCAAATCCGCTTCCGTATCTCGACTGCTGCGTGACGGTGCTGATCCTTACGGCTCAGACATTGTCTGCGTTGAAGAAATGGGACTGCTGGATTGCATGGCTTTTTGTGAATGTGGCAAACCTGACATTGTACCTGAAGGCCGGTCTGGTGTTTATGCCGATCGTCAGCTGCCTGTACCTTATTAATGGTATCTGGTCGCTGTTTACATGGTACAGACTTTATAAAACGAATAAATAATAAAGCTATATGGCAAACGATATACTTTTGAAAATTGAGGGCCTCAGGGCCAGTGTTGAGGATAAGGAAATTCTCAAGGGTGTGGATCTGGTGATCCGTAAGGGTGAGATTCATGCGGTGATGGGTCCTAATGGTGCTGGAAAGAGTACGCTTTCAGCTGTGCTTGCAGGTAAGCCTCAGTTTACTGTGACTGCCGGCAGCATCGAGTTCCTCGGACAGGATCTTCTCGCGATGTCTCCTGAGGAGCGCGCATGGGCAGGTATTTTCCTTTCATTCCAGTATCCTGTGGAGATTCCGGGTGTAACTATCACCAACTTCATGAAGACTGCTGTCAATGCACATCGTGCAGGCAAGAGCCTCGAGCCTTTGAAGGCTGGCGACTTCCTGAAGCTGATGCGTGAGAAGATGGCATTCGTGCAGATGAAGCCGGAGTTCGCAAAGCGTGAGGTGAATGTGGGATTCTCGGGCGGTGAGAAGAAGCGTAACGAGATCTTCCAGATGGCGATGCTCGATCCTACTCTTGCAATTCTTGATGAGACCGACAGCGGACTTGACGTGGACGCACTCCGCATCGTGGCTAATGGCGTGAATGCGCTTCATACCCCTGAAAAGGCTGCGATTGTGATCACTCACTATCAGAGACTTCTTGATTACATTGTTCCGGATGTGGTGCATGTGCTCAAGGACGGCAAGATCGTGAAGACTGCCGGCAAGGAGCTTGTTGCGGAGATCGAGGAGAAGGGTTACGATAATCTGTAGTGTATGGAAGAGATCATTAGAAATAAGGAATATAGATTATATGTTCTGGCCGGGGGTGGCATGTCATCTCCACAATCAAGTTCCATGACGATACCACAGAATATCGTGGTGGAAAGGGACGCAAAGTTGGACATGGTGCTTCTGGTGATGCCGGGGGTGAGCTGCGACGTGAAGCTGGATGTGAAGTTGGCTGGCGAAGGTGCAGAGGCTAATATTTATGGAGCTTATGTGTGTGGAGGCGATGAAAGAGTGAAGATTTCTGTGGATATGCATCATGACCTGCCTTATTGCAATTCGCGTCAGCTTTTCAAGGGTATAGCAGGCGGTACATCGCGTGTTGATTTCTACGGAAAGATCATCGTTGCTCAGGATGCTCAGAGGACTGAGGCATATCAGGAGAACCACAATATCCTTCTGACAGATGGCGCCAAGGTGGATACCAAGCCGCAGCTTGAGATCTATGCTGACGATGTGAAGTGCTCGCACGGTGCTACAATCGGCCGCCTTAACGAAGAGGAGCAGTTCTATATGCGCTCGCGCGGAATCTCCCTCGAGGATGCAAAGGTGCTTCAGATGATATCTTTCATTGCTCCGGTTTTGGAAAATATTGAAGATGAGGCAGAGAGAGAACGTGTGACTGCACAGTTCGAGGCAGCTATCAGAAACCTTGTACGCTAAGATATGATTACAAATCCCAATGTCAAGATAAATCTCGGACTGAACATCCTTCGCAAGAGGGAGGATGGTTTTCATGATCTTGAAACGCTTTTTGTGCCGTATTTCGGCATCACTGATACTCTGGAGATCATTGCCGGGGATGACTATAGTCGCACCAGCGCTGCGATTTTCGGAAAGTATGCTCCGGAAATGATAGCGCAAGGCATTTCAGAGGACGGCAGTCTGATGATTACCATCGCCCGCGCTGAAGGGGTTGACTGGGATCCGCTCAAGGATCTGACGGCAAAGGCATATTATGTTCTTGCTGAGGATTTCAAGATGCCGCCGGTGAAGATATTCCTTGAGAAGACTTCTCCTGTGGGAGCGGGGTTGGGCGGCGGTTCTGCTGATGCTGCTTTTGCCCTGAAGATGCTTAATGAACTTTGCCAGCTGGGGCTTTCTGATCAGCAGCTGGCCGGATATGCCTCTCGTCTGGGAAGCGACTGTCCGTTGTTCATATACAACCATCCGATGATAGGTGAGGGAAGAGGCGAGATTCTGACCGAATACCCTCTTGACCTATCAGCATATGACCTTCAGGTCCTGACACCGGAAGGCGTATCGGTGTCTACGAAAGATGCATATGCTGGCATCAGGCCTCATCTTCCTGAGGTTTCCTTGAGGGATGCATTGGCAAGACCGGTTGAAGAGTGGGCGGATGTCCTTGTGAATGACTTTGAAGATACCGTGTTCGCCAAATATCCGGAGCTGGCCGCTATCAAGCGTTCACTCTATGACAGCGGAGCTGTTTATGCAAGCATGTCGGGTTCGGGTTCGGCACTGTTTGCGCTCTATAGGAAATAATGAATGCAGTGTTATAGAACTGCAGCGAATTTCTGAATGCTTTTAAGCTTCTCCATAAAACCGGGCTTCTGCTCGGTTTTCCATTTATCATGCCTTGCCTGCATGCGTAGCAGAAGATATGCTGGAATACCTATAGCGGCTTCTGTAAGCATTGCGAACTCCGTATTTACAGGGCGCTTTCCTTTGAGAACCTGGTTGACTAAAGATGGGGAAAGGCCGATTCTTTCAGCAAAATCTTTCTGAAGTATCTGGAGGTATTCTATTTCATCCTTTATGACCTCACCTGGATGTGTGACATAAGTCGGCTTGAGATTGCTCAAGATCATTTGAGGATCTACTCCTTCTATTTCTATCATATTGTTCAGTTATAATGGTTTGACAATTCTAGAATATTACAAATCGATACAAATTCTTTACCTTCAACAGTGATTTCTTCGAATTCTATGCGATATTTATCGGTTACTCTTACCGAGGAAATGCCCGTCTTGTTTCCCCGTAATTTTTCATAGTGCAGCGATTGTATGTTATATAGGTCTTCTATCCTGCGGGCTGCGGCTAGTCGATCAATGGTCTTTTGATATCGTTTTATTACACTTGGTTGGTATCTGTGGTGTTTGTCTGGCGATGTTCCTTTGATGTGAAGTTCCTTCAAATATTCTTTTGTAAAGATTATTTCCATTGTTGTGCAAAGTTAATAAGTTGATATTAAATTTACAAATCTGTAAATTGTGGTTTTGGATTTTTCTTTGCTAATATAGATTGTAGTGTGGTGTAATAGGAAATTAATGTGGTGGAATGCAGTAAGAAATTTCTAAATTTTAAAATTTTTGATTTTATTTTAATGTTTCAGCGTATTTTAAAAAAAGAAAAAATTTTAAGAAAAAGAAAAATGTGACCAAAAGGCGATATCTGTGACGAACGGATGTCGCCTTTCAGCATCTTCTGTGTTCCTTTGTGAAAAAAACGATGGGAAGAAAGGTGTTGCTTTTACTGACTGTTGCTGCCATGATGGCAGCTTGCGGACTTGAGGAGATCGGTGGTGATCCGGAATCAGGTAATGGAGTCTGGTTTGGACCTGGAAATATTGTTTCAGGGAATGGCGCAGGATTGGGGCCAGGGGTGTCCGATGGTGTGGGCAGGAAAGTCTGGTATGCTGTCGGAGTTGACTATCCTGATGGTTATGACTGGAGAGAAGATACGCAGAAAGGAAGCGTGAAATGTTCACTGGTTGTGTTTGCTAACGGGGTGCCTATGATGAAGGTGCCTGTGGGAGATGAATATGAGGTAAGTGCCGATCCTGACATGCACAGGATGATAGGGAATAGTCTGTATACTGATTATTCGACTGCCGGCGAGACTGTGATAAAGAAAAACGGAACTCAGCTGTTCAGATATGACGGCAGAGAGATGATTCTGGATATAGTCGTCGAGGGAGACGATGTATATACGTTAGGTCAAAGCAGGGATGGTCTTGGATTCGCTTTTCGAAAGAATGGTGAAGTATTGCTGGAGCGTTTCAATGGATATGTCTTTCCAAGGATTCAGAGGTGCGATGCCGGGTGGTGTTTTGCCTTTTGTGAAATGATAGGTTCTGACAAGGGGCCAGTGGAGAGATATTTTATTTATACGGGAGGGACGGTTTCTCAGGTTGCGGTCCGTGAGGATGTGAAGAAGGTGTGGGATGTGATGATGTGTGAGGGGAAGATCTGTTATGTCTCGTCTATGGTCGGAGTTGCGCTCCCTGTGCTGGTTTCCGGAGAGGAAATGAAAACGTTAGGATTGCCAGCAGGTGCCGAAGTGGAGAGCATCCGCTTTGTTACCGGAGCAGGACTCGTCATGGAAGGAATCATATCTCAAAAGGGTAAGTCTTTGTTCAGTGGCTTATGGAAGGAGACACAATTGGTGAAGATGTTCTCTCCTGGTTATACTGTTGCTTCAATGTGTGCGGCAGATGGGGATATATGTTGTGTCTTGAACAGCCTGGCCCCTGATTTAAACGGCCTGATATTCCGCTTTGGGGAATTATCACCCATTCCCAATCAGTATATGTCCATGGGAGGCAGGTCCATGGCTCTGGTTGATGGGATTCTATATGTCGGTCTTACGTCCGAGTCTGGTGGTGCAGCTGCAGTGTGGGTGGATAATGAAATGAAGCCGCTGAAAATCAACGGCTTCATTTCTCATATTTCGGTGAACTAGTCTTCCCAGCTAACTGTTCTTGTCTGATCCGGGTTGACATTGATGCTGACTTTTAATGTTTCCTCAGGCAGAAGTTCTTCAATGTTTTCCGGCCACTCCATGATACAGAGGCATCCGCTGTCGAGGTAGTCGTAAAGACCTATCTCGATGGCCTCCTGCAGCTTGTTGATCCTGTAGAAGTCAAAATGATACATCGGATCACCGTCCGCGCGCATGTATTCGTTTACGATTGCGAAGGTAGGTGAACCGACTGGGTCAGTCACGCCAAGAACCTTGCATATTGCAGTAGTGAATGTAGTCTTTCCGGAACCCATTGGCGCAAAGAAGGCCACAAGGGTGTTGTCTCCTATTTTCTCGAGGAACTCGGCTGCAGCCCTTTCAAGGTCCGCAACCCCGTTTATGATGATTTCATGCTTCATGCTGCAAAGATAAATCATTTGTCGCTTCTTCTTCAAAAAACTTCTTCATTCATTGCAAATAATCTATCTCATCCGCCATGTTTCCATCCCTACATAAAATCGTCAATATTTGTAGAGATGGTAGCCTTTAGGGAGCAAAAAGTTGTGTTTTACAGACCATCTCTACATAAATCATTAAAATTTTGTAGAGATGGTGTGTGAGAAGAGTCAAACTTATTTCGGGAAAGCCAGGCAGCGACGGATCTGGGACTCGCTTAGGTGATGTCTGCGGTACAGGTCTTCGGCTATCTTTGTTTTTTCGGCCAGCGACAGCTGATAGACAGAGTGTCTGCCATAACATGAGCGGGCCAGTTCGTCCAACTGCGTGCATAATTCGATGTCAGTTATCTTCCGGTAGTCTGCTTTGCCGCTTTCGAATATCAACATCTTATCCGGCTCGTGAAGCAGAATTCCGTTTTCAATGGACAGGATATTCACTGGTGCCAGTCCGTTTCCGTCTTTCGCCTGTTCCTTTTCCCATTCCTCCGAAGACTTCCGTGTCATGTAGTAGTTGAATGCACGAGGTGTGACGAACAGGTTTTCTACTTGTGGAACGTCCAGAACGCTTTCGCGCAGGAATACTCCGCTTTCACTCATCCGGTAGCTGTCAGGGCATCGGACACTTCTGCCTATGTGGTTGTATATAGCGCTGTGCGGCAGTGTCTTTTCGTCAATGAATTTCCCCATCTCCTTTCGGAAGAATGCATTCGCTGAACAATGTGGGTAGGCGTATGGGATCGGTGCCACCCCATGATGCAGTGCATTTCTCAGAGTGTAGCTGAGTGCGGCCAATCTATGATGATGCCCGATGACTTCCATGGAGAAATGTGCGCTTTCGCCAAGTTTTCCGCTTCTCTGGTATTTATGGTTGAAATACAGGCTATATGGTCTTCGGAAATGGTACATGAATTCTGCAGGTCGATCTGATTGTATGACCTGATGGGTATGTGTCGCCATGACCGCTTCTGCGAGTCCTGTTGATCCCGTCTTATGTAAGGCGAGGGCAAAATAATTAAACCCTTTGTGGTAGTCCTCCAGGTCTCGGAACATGACTTCGTCTCCAGCTGACAGACATAAGTGGTACGTTTTCCTCATATTTTTTTCTTGATAGTTAAAAATATCATCTGTACATGAAACGCAAGAAATATGTACAGATGGTGGTCATTTGGGGTTAAAATGTTACATTTTATTGACCATCTCTACATAAAATCGTCAATATTTGTAGAGATGGTCTTCAGACTTCAAAGACATTCTGCTTGTCGAGAAACCGGTAGGAGGCGGCTTCGGACAGATGTACGGGGAGGATGTCAGGGAGACCGGCGAGGTCGGCTATCGTGCGGGCCAGCTTGATGATGCGTGAGCAGGCTCGGGCGGACAGCCCCATGCGGTCGATGATGCGTTCCAGGACTTCACGACATTCGGGGGAGAGAGGGCAATACTTCTCTATCTGACGGTTGTTCATTGCCGCATTGCAGAATATGCCTTCGCCGACCAGACGCGCCTTCTGTATTTCCCTGGCCGCCAGAACCCTGGCTGCCACACTCGCGCTTGACTCCGCTGGTCTTTTGCTCACCAGCCTGCGGGCCTCGACCCTTGAAACCACCAGCTGTATGTCGATCCTGTCCATCAAAGGTCCGGAGAGTTTCGAGATGTAGCCCAGACGCTTTGCCGGTGTGCAGGTGCATCGGTCTCCTTCACCGTAATATCCGCACGGACATGGATTCGTAGCGGCTACAAGCATGAAGTCAGAAGGGTATTCTACCTTGGACTTGAGACGGGAAATGGTCACTTTCCTGTCTTCCATAGGTCCTCTGAGAACCTCCATGACCCTCTTTGGCATTTCACAGAATTCGTCAGCGAAGAGGATTCCGTTGTGAGCAAGCGAGATCTCTCCGGGCAGGATGTTGTCGCTGCCGCCTCCAATCAGGGCTGCTATGGAGGCGCTGTAGTGCGGAGCGCGGAATGGTCTTATCCTCATGAGCCCTCCAAGAGGATTGCCTTTGCCTGCCACAGAATATATCTTGCTTGTCTGCAGAGACTCCTCCAGCGACATCGGCGGCAGAATCCCGGCCATAGCCTTGGCCAGCGAACTCTTGCCGCTTCCCGGACTGCCGATAAGAATCGCGTTGTGTCCGCCTGCAGCCGCAATCTCAAGTCCTCGCTTGGCCGCTTCCTGTCCGATGATTTCGGAAAAGTCCATCACAGATGAGTCTTTTGTCGAAACCTCTTGACAGGCAACCTCGCCAATACGGTTCCTTATCAACATGTCCGAAGACTCTTCTCCAGACAATATATGCAGGACGTCTTCAAGACGTTCAACTCCATAGACATCAATGGAGCTGTATTCCAAGGCTTCTAAAGCAGAGCCTAAAGGCAATATGCACCCTGACAGACCTTCCCGCGTGGCCAGCTCTGCAATCGGAAGTGCTCCCGGGATGTCTCGTACTCCGCCGTCCAATCCCAGCTCTCCCATGATGAGAAACTTCTCCAGCAATGGAAGCTCTCTTTGCCCTGACGCAGCTATAATGCCTAAGGCGATAGGAACATCATAACCGCTGCCTTTCTTATGCATGTCGGCAGGGGCAAGGTTGATTACGATTTTCTTTCCGGGAATACGGTATCCCAATGATTGCAACGCCGTGATTGTTCTCAGCAGACTTTCTTTTACCGCAGCGTCTGCAAGCCCAACCAGATGAATGCCTAAGCCGGTAGAAATATTGATCTCGACAGTGACCGGAACGGCATCTATTCCGATACATTTGGCACAATGGATGTTGATGAGCATAAACACAAATAATTAAGAAGTTAAACATGAGTTACTATGCCCAAATCTTGGAATATAAGTCGACAATCAGTTTAAAAAAAAGAAAAATGTGGTAAATTTGTGACATTAAAATTTTTTTTAAACATGTTAAAAAAAATGTTTATATCCGTTGGAAGCTATATTCTCTTCCTGAAACAGGTCTTCAGAAGGCCTGACAGGTGGAGAATCTTCTGGCGTCAATTCATAAACGAGTCCGACAAGCTCATCATCTCATCAATCCTCCTTGTAGGAGTGATTTCCGTGTTCATCGGAGGTGTGCTTGTCATTCAGACTGCTTCAAACCTCGAGAACCCTCTGATCGACAAGATGTATGTAGGATACATGGTCAGGGAGAGTCTCATTCTCGAGTTCTGTTCTACCATGATTGCCCTTATCCTTGCCGGAAAGATGGGATCAAACATAGCCTCAGAAATCGGAAGCATGCGTATTACCGAGCAGATAGATGCGATGGACATGATGGGAGTAAACTCTGCAGGCTTCCTTGTTCTTCCGAAGGTCGTGGCCTCTACACTGCTCAGCCCCCTCCTAATGCTTCTGAGCCTTGCTCTTGGACTTATAGGAGGATATTTTACAGTAGAGTTCACTCAGATCATCCCTACCGCTTCATATATAACAGGCATCAAGGCTTTCTATAACGGATTCTACATCTGGTACAGCTGCTTCAAGATGTCCCTGTTCTGTTTCATCATCTCATCAATTGCCGCATATAACGGATATTATGCAAAGGGAGGCTCTCTTGGAGTTGGAAAATCAAGTACTACAGCTATCGTGACTACAAGTATCATTATCCTCCTTCTTGACCTCGTGGTGACCCAGCTCATGCTTTACTAAACAGACACAAAGATGATAAAGGTAGAAAATCTATATAAAGGCTTCGATGGCGTTCCTGTACTCAAGAATATAAACGTAGAGTACGAGCCGGGTAAATGCAACATGATCATCGGAGCCAGTGGCTCCGGCAAGACAGTGCTTCTGAAGAACCTCATCGGACTTCTGGAACCAGACAGCGGTGACATATCGTACGGTGACAGAAAACTGTCGTCGATGTCCGACAAGGAGAAGAGGATGTTGAGGAAGGATATCGGCATCCTGTTTCAGGGAAGCGCTCTTTTCGACTTTGCCACTGTGCTTGAAAACGTCATGTTCCCGCTGGAGTTCTTCACGGACTGGAGCTATGCCCAGAGAAAGGAAAGGGCGCAATATTGTCTGGAGAAGGTGAACATAGTCGGTTCTGACAACAAATATCCAAATGAATTAAGTGGAGGAATGCAGAAGCGTGTAGGCATTGCAAGAGCGATCGCCCTCAGTCCCAGTTATCTTTTCTGTGATGAGCCGAACTCGGGACTTGATCCATACACATCCATTGTCATCGATGAACTGATCAGCAATCTTACAAAGGAATTCAACATGACGACAGTCGTTAACACCCATGACATGAATTCCATTCTTGAGATTGGTGACAAAATAGCATTCATGTATAAAGGTTCATTGTTATGGCAGGGAGACAAGAGCACAATTCTCAATACTGATTGTGCAGAATTGAGAGAATTCATTTGTGCCAACACGCTGGCTCGCAATATAATTGAAGGCAGGGGTTAAACCTGCCTTCAATCATATTCTATAAGTTTACTCTCAGTCCCATTTCGAAGCCCAGCATAAGTGGTTGTGCTGTTCTGATGCTTTTGGGTTGTCCATTGTCGAAATAATATCTGAGACTAGGGTCGACATACAGTCCCAGATGCTGTCCGAGCTTGAACTCAGCTCCTATACCGACGTTGGCTGATAATTGTACGCCCTCAGGTTTTTCTTTATGAACTATATTGGTGCTGAGGACATCATATTTGTCAGAAATACATTTCTCTACTGTTCCTCCAGCATAAGCGTATAGACTGATGTGCTTGTTGCTGATAAGGTTGCAGTATGCATTTACTGGAATTCCCACAAAGTGCTGTGAGTTCTTGATGTCTGACGCAGTTGAACTTATCTCCATTCCGTTTTCATCAGCCTTTGTATACCTTCCGTAGAATTGTCTTGTGAGGTAGCTGTAGTTTACTCCGACTCCGACAGCCCATCTGTCGTTCAGATCAAACTTTACTCCGATTCCGGCAGATACGGGGATTCCGTATGTTGTGTTTGTGCTCGTCTCTGTGATACCTGTTTCTACAGGACCTGTAATAGCTGCAGGGCGCTTCTGAAGTCCTATGTGCGCTCCGTTCTGCAGGCTGTTAGTGCCGGTGATGCCGGAGAGTACAAGTGATGCCTTCGGTGTCATGGCAGGTTCGGGTTCCTCAAAGTACTGTTCGGCATCTTCAAAGTCCAGTACCGGATCAATCAGCTGACCTTCAAGTTTTTCCTGTATCTCTGCATCCGTCATGTTCTCAGCAGTATTCCTTTCTGCTGGCTTTTCTTCCGGTTTCTCTACGGACTGCAGTTTTTCCGTGATGTCAGCATATGTTGCCGATATGTCCTCCTGCGCCTGGATTACGCTTGCCGGTCTGTGTTGAACAGAAGGCGTTATGCCTTTGGGAACTTTGACCTCAGCCATAAGCACATCTTCAGGAGGTGTGACTCCTTCGACTGATGCACTGTCTGCATGAGAGTCTTTTTCAATCACGGCAATGAAATCGTCATTCTGAGGGTCGATGCCCTGAGAAATCTGACCGTCACCTCCTTCTGTGAACAGGAGGCCTGCCACTAGTATAGCAGCCGCAGCTGCTGCTCCGATCGCGGCACGTCGCCACCAGATGACGACAGCCTTGCTCTTTGCGGCCTTGTCAAGACCGGCGGAAACCCCTTCCCAGATGTGCGCAGGAACCTCTTCCTGAGCATTCTCCAGAATGGATTTCATCATTTTGTCTATGTTGTTGTCGTCAAACATTTTCTCTTTCCTTTATTTTATTTTGCAGCCAGATCCTTGCCCTGCTTAATTGCGTTCTTGATGTAGTCTCATTGATTCCCAGCATCTCTCCGATCTCCTTGTGGGAGTAGCCTTCAATCGAATACAGGTTGAAGACCGTTCGGAATCCAGGTGGCAGTGACATTACCAGCTCCATCAGTTCCTTATATCCCAGATTCTGAGTCTGTGAAACCGTCTCAGCCTTCATTCCTCTCACCGCATCCAGTTCATCGCTCATCTTCAGCGCATCCTTCTTCCTGAGGCTCATCAGTGCAGTCGTTACAAAGATCCTTCTTGCCCATCCTTCAAAGGAGCCTTCTCCCTTGTAGTCCTTGAGCTTGCTGAACAATGTTATGAATCCGTCCTGAAGCACGTCTTCTGCCTGCATCCTGTCTCCGATGTATCGGATACATGTGGGGAACATACGGGGTGCCAGACGGTCATAGAGGACCTTCTGGCACGCGCGATCACCTTCGATGCATGATTTTATCAGCTGTAGATCAAATAGTTCCGCCACAATGTTAATGCTCAGGTCCTGAATGGTATCTGTTGTTCATGCGAACAAAAAGATGCAAACCGGACCTTTTATGTTGCATCTTGCACAGATTTTTTTCAAAGTTCGCATTTTTCCGGAATTAGAGTGTTATTTTTGTATGTTTTATAGCTTTAACTATCAGATAAGGAAAAATGACGAAATTATATAGATATATAGTCCTTTCAATTATAGGCCTTGCCTCTTTCTCAATGACCGGATATTCACAGTCATACGTAGAGAAAAAGCTTGAAAACATGATCCTGACCGCTGTGGAAAAGCTGAACGATCAGGATATTGCAGTAGCTAAGGCCATATTGTCTGACATGGTTGCCGCAGATACTGATAACGATGCCGCCTGGTATTACATGGGACAGGTGGCAGTGTATGAGTCGGATATCGCGCTTGCAGAAGAGTGTTTCAGAAAGGCGGCAGAGCTGGATCCTTCCAACTTCTGGTACAGACATAAATTAGCAAGGTTGTACTCCCTCACATCCAAGGAGGTTGCAGTTCAGATGTATGAGCAGCTCATGGAGGACTTTCCGAAGAAGAGTGATCTGTATTTTGAGATGGTCGAGCTATATGTCGCCCAACGTGAGTATGAGAAAGCCTTGGATACCATAGATCAGATAGAAAAGGTCTTCGGTCCGACAGAGGGTCTTGTGGTTTATGCATACAGAATCCTGTATGCCTTAGGCCGTCATGAGGAGGCTTTGGAGCGACTTCACAAATACAACAGCAGATATTCGTCACCTTATGTATTGAGCCTTCTGGCTGACATGGAATTGGCGGCGTATTCGGATTCTACGGCCATAAAGTATTATGACGAGGCCCTTGAACTGGATTCTTCATATTCTCCTGCATTGATAGGCAAGGCAGAGGCATGCAGAATGTCACGCCGTTATGATGAGTATTTTCCGGCTCTGGACAGGTTTGTCGAGAACCCCGCAGCCGGTTCGGCAGAAAAGACAGATTATCTATCTGAACTGGTGGAGAAGTCAGACCCTAATTTCATCAGAAGGTTCATGCCTCAGATAGATACGACAATGATGAAACTCTCTCAGGCGCATCCTGGTGACAGTCTTGTTTATAATATCAGAGGTCTGTATTATTTATATACCGGACGCGGAAAAGACGCCCTTGTGCAGTTCCGTGAGCGTGTGGATGCTTATCCGGAAAGTTATGATGCGGCGGCGACTTTGGTTGAGTTCCTTATGTATGAGCAGATGTGGGATGAACTTTCGGCAGAAGGTCGAAAGGCCTTTGAGCGTTTTCCTAAGGAGACCGCTTTCCTGGAGATGGCCAGCATGGGAGATTATAATCTGGAGAGGTACGACAAGGTGCTCGAGATCTGCGACAAGGTTCTCGAGGTGGCTCCGGCAGACAGTTCGAAGACTCTGAGGGCATGGTCTACAAAGGGCGATGTCTACCACATCCTTGGTGAAAACAAGAAGGCCTACAAGGCGTACGACAAGGCATTGAAAATCAATCCGGACTACATCTATGTGCTGAACAACTATGCATATTATCTCAGCGTAGAAGGCAAGAAACTCAAGAAGGCATACGAGATGAGCCGCAAGACTATCGAGGCCGAGCCGGATAACGCGACCTATCTGGATACTTTCGGCTGGATACTTTATCTGCGTGGAGATCTGCTGGAGGCGAAGTCATTCTTCAAGAATGCCATGCTTCATGGGGGAAAGGACAGTGCGGTGATACTTGACCATTATGCTGAAGTCTTATACGCACTGAAGGAATATGACCTGGCTATGGTTTACTGGAATCTTGCCTTGCAGAAAGATGACGGAAGCATACCGGACTTGAAGAAGAAAGTCGAATCAAGAAGAGCGGAGGCAGGTAAATGAAAAACATTTTAAGATATATCTCGTTATTTGTTTCAGTCTTGCTCGTTCTCGGTGCTGTGCAGGTGTCAGCGCAGGATCTGACCAAACAGAAGAACAAGAAGGCTCAGCTGGAGAAGGATATTGCTCTTCTTGACAAGCAGATCGCCAATATCAAGAAGCAGAGCGCGTCTGCAACCACTCAGCTTGAGCTGCTTCGTCAGAACATTTCCAATAGGAAATCACTGGTTGAGGAAAGCGATAAGCTTATAAAGTCGTATGCTGACAGCATTGATCTGAAGGATAGGGGAATCTCAGACTTGCAGAATGAGGTTGATACTCTTGTTCATTATTATGGAAAACTTGTCCGTAATGCATATAAATACAGGGATTCACATGTGTGGTACCTGTATGTTTTTGCGAGCGAGAATCTGGGTCAGGCATTCAGGCGTGCAGGATATTTTCGTAATATTTCAGAACAGATACGTTATGAGGCGGACGTGATCCGCTCCATGCAGGCAGATCTTGAGACCCAAAAGTCTCAGATTGATCAGCTCAGACAGGAAGCTGTTGCTGTCAGGGAATCCCGCATAAAGGAGCTGAACAGCCTGCGCAAGGATGAGCAGGAGGCAGACAGACTGGTGGCCCAGTTGCAGAAGGATCGCAAGAAGATCGAGACTCAGATTGCGGCCAAGAAGAAGGAAGTGAAGGCGCTTAATAAAGAGATTCAGAAGAAGATCGAGGAGGCGCAGCGTGCAAAGAAGAGTCCTTCAGGGGCAAAGAAGGATGACGCCCAGGCTGTAAAGCTTTCAGGAGAGTTTGAGAATAATAAAGGAAAGCTTCCTTGGCCGGTTAACGGAGCACTTGTGGGCAAGTTCGGAAAGCAGTATCATCCTGTGTTCAAGAATCTTGAACTCCCGCCTAACGAAGGTATTGATATCGCCGTGGAGAGCGGTGCGGAGGTGAAGAGTGTCTATGACGGTCAGGTTCTGGATGTGTTTGTCATGCCGACCTACGGTCAGTGCGTCCTTGTGCAGCATGGCAAGACATACTTTACATTCTATTGTAAGTTAGGCTCAGTTGCAGTCAAGAAGGGGGATAAGGTCAAGACTGGTCAGAAGTTAGGTGTTGCGGAGACCACAGGTGGAGCTTCTCAGATTCACTTTGAGATATGGAAGGATAAGGTTCCGCAGAATCCGTCAGGCTGGTTGAAACAGAAATAGACCATGAAAAAGACGGTATTCCTTACTGGTGGGACTGGCAACATGGGCTGGGCCGGATTTCAGGAACTTCTTGCAAAGGGTAAGTTCAACATAAGACTGCTCGTGCGTGAGAGTAAAAAGAACAGGAAGAAACTATCTCCGTATGTTTCTGACCCAAGCGTTACCATCATTTGGGGAGACTTGACAAAGTATGAGGATGTACTTCGTGGAGTTCAGGGTGCAGACTATGTACTGCATGTCGGAGGAATGGTGTCTCCGGCAGCTGACTACTATCCGGAAAAGACTCTCAAGGTCAATGTCACTGCGGCAGAAAATGTCGTGAAGGCCATTCTCGCTCAGCCAAACGCATCAGAAATCAGGACCGTATATATAGGATCTGTAGCCCAGTACGGCGATAGAAATCCACCTCGTCATTGGGGAAGTGCAGATGACCCGCAGGTGCCTGCGGAATTCGATATGTATGCTCTGTCCAAGATCCGTTCGGAAGAGATTTTTGCAAAGGCCGGCCTTGCACGTTGGGTTTCGCTCAGACAGTCAGGTATATTGTATCCGGGCATATTGAGCGCTGTCAACCCTACAGCTTTTCATGTACCTATGAGAGGGGTGTTGGAATGGGCTACAATAGAAGATTCCGGACGTCTGCTTGCTCAAGTCTGTGAGGACTGGGTGCCTGATGATTTCTGGAATAAGGCATACAACATCAGCAGCGGCGGGCAATATCGAATGACAAATTACGAGTTCATGACCCGGATGCTCTCAGCACTCGGTCTTCCCGGGCCGGAAAAGGTCTTCGAACCTCAATGGTTCGCCCTGAAGAATTTTCACGGTATGTGGTACACTGATGCGGACAGGCTGGATGAGATACTGCACTTCAGGTCTTATACTCCCGTGGATGAGTATTTTGCTTCCATGAAATCGAAGCTGCCGTGGTTCTACTCTCTGGCCTTTCTCGCACCGGCATGGGCGGTGAAGATGCTTATGAAGCCCTATGCTTTTGAAAAAGGAATGGGTACGCAGTGGTGGGTAAATAACGACAAGGAAAAGTTCGAGGCATACTATGGCTCACGCGAAGCTTATGAGGCTGTCCGTTCGTGGGATGACGTACGACCTGAACCTCTGAAAAAAGAAAAGGAATAATGAAGATACGTGTTTTGGACATAGCATACGAAACAATGGTGGATGGTCCGGGCCTTCGCACCTCGATCTATTGTGCCGGGTGCGCCCATCATTGTCCCGGCTGTCACAACCCTCAGTCCTGGGCCTTTGATGGTGGTCAGGAAATGTCTGTGCAGCAGCTTCTGGATATCGTTAAGGATGACGAGTTTGCCAATGTCACCTTTTCTGGCGGCGATCCTCTATATCAGGTTGAGGCCTTTACCGAGCTGGCCCGCCGTATAAAGGAAGAAACCGGCAAGACTATATGGTGCTATACCGGCTTTACTTATGAGGAAGTCCTCGCAGACGAGCGTCTCAGTCAGATACTCCCGTTTCTTGATGCCTTGGTAGAAGGACCTTTTGTGCTGGAACTCCGTGATACGGAGCTTCCTTTCAGAGGAAGTTCGAACCAGCGCATAATATATCTTGACGGCAGGGATTCTTAGAACTGGAAGTATATGAACGCCTGAACATCTGCAGTGATGAACTGATAGATGACGAATACGGCAGCTACAATCACTAATATCATTAATGGAATAGGTAAAAGCGCAAAATTCAGCCTGTACCATCTCTTCCATCTTGATGGCATCCAGTGGATGATCATTCCTGACAATATCAGAGCGAATACCTCCCAATATGCGGTGCAGATGTCTGGAATGAGGCTGGTGTCCCATTCCCCTCCAATCTGATTTACCATATTCTTGGCAGTGTTCCATGCCTCCTCATTGGCACTTTCCGGATCAAGATTACTGCCGCTTCTAAAGAAGAGACGGGTGAATGTGATGAAGGTGAATGTCTGTATCACACCCCATATTGTTCCCAATACCTGACCCTTGGATCCCTTGCACAGGTGGTATATATAGCGGATGATGAAGCCGGCGTAAATCACCAGCATCCAGATGGTGAGCAGGTTCCAGATAGGAACAGGATTGTAATGTCTTATCATTATCAGTCCTGCACTGAGTAATGTGACTAGCAGCATCCTTATATGCCACCCTGTGTTTTTCCAGAACTGATAGACGATCATGCCCGCTCCGTTCAGTCCTCCCCAGATGATGAAGTTCCATGAGGCTCCGTGCCACAGTCCTCCAAGAAGCATGGTGATGAAGCGGTTGAGGTTTGCGATGATGTTCTTTTTCCTCTCTTTGCTTATATGGGATATGGCGATTACCGCGAGTCCGATTCCCAGGAATATCAATGAGACGGTCCAGCTGCCGGACAGGATTGCACCAATGATGGCAAAGAGTACGATCCAGAAGTAGGTTCCGAATGAAGCCTGGCGGTTTCCTCCCAGTGGTATGTACAGATATGACTTCAGCCAGCGGCTGAGCGACATGTGCCAGCGTCTCCAGAAATCCTGAGGGTTGACCGCCTTGTATGGTGAGTCGAAGTTCTGAGGCAGGTAGAATCCCATGAGCATCGCCACTCCGATGGCAATGTCCGTATATCCGGAGAAGTCAGCGTATACCTGCAGTGAGTATCCGAACAGTGCCGTGAGGTTTTCAAATCCGGTGAACAGCAGCGGATTTTCAAATACTCTGTCAATAAAGTTGACGGCAATGTAGTCGCTCAGTATGATTTTCTTTGCAAGACCATTCAGGATCCAGAAGATCGCTATTCCAAACTGCCTTCTGCCAAGATGATACTTTTTATAAAGCTGCGGTATGAAGTCACTCGCCTTGACAATAGGGCCTGCAACCAATTGGGGGAAGAAACTCACGTAGAATCCGAAATCCAGAATATTCTTTACCGGCTCTATTTCCTTGCGATAGACGTCGACTGTGTAACTTATGACCTGGAAGATGAAGAACGATATTCCTACCGGCAGCACAATGGCGTCGACGCTGAACATTTCCCGGCCGGCAAAAACATTTCCAAGCTGTGCGAATATGTCTACTATTTTTATTTCTGCGCCGGTGATGGTATGTATTATATCAGCGAAGAAATACGAATACTTGAAGTAACATAAGATGGATAGATCCAGAACAATGCTGAGAATCAGCCACGCCTTTTTCGTGGCCGGTTTAGGTGCCCGACTTATTCTCTTCGCAATCAGGAAGTCTGATATGGTGACAAACAGCAGGATCAGCAAGGAGAAACCGCTTGTCTTGAAATAGAAGAACAGACTGACAAAAAACAGAAAAGCGTTTCTCATCAGTCGTTTGTTGCCTATCAGGGCGAATATGACATACACTATTGCAAAGAACGCCCAGAAATAGAACTGGGTGAACAATAGTGGTGAACTTGAATCAAATGAGAATAGTTTTTCCATCCTTTAGTTGTTGGTACCTTGCCAATCCTTCATTATGGCGTCAAAGAGCAGGTCTGCGATAAGCTGATAGCCGGTGACAGTAAAGTGTAGCTTGTCCATTTTTATAAGTCCGTTGTTCAGCCAGTCATGAACGGACCCTTCTTCACCCATCACCCCGTAAAGATCCCAGACGCATACTCCGAATTCTGAAGCCAGTTCGATCATTGCCTTTCTGACTGCCTTGGCATTGCGGTTATATGTCATTCCTCCCTTGACATATCGGTAACTGTCGTTGTTGGTGTGGAAGATTATGGCACAGTCAGGGGAGATCTTCTGAACTTTCCTGATCAGGCGGCGGTAGTTGCTCTTGAATTTTTCCGGAGAAAACTTTCTCTGGTCACAAGCTGAGTCATTGATGCCAAGACCAAAAATCACAAGATCCGGCTTGACCAGCTGCAGATCTCTGTCAAAGTCCTCGCATTTATCTATCCATGATGTGACTCTCGCACCATTTACTCCTGAAGCATAGTAATTGATTCCATCATTTCCTGTCATTGGCTGAGCTCCGTTAAAAACAAATTCTTCGCCTTCCGGAACGATGAAGTTGATCCGGACGCTGTCAGTCTTGTATGGAAGGTCGAACAGGTAGGATGAAGTGAAGGAGTCGAATCTCGCCGATATTGTAAGAGTGTCCATCTGCACTTCCGGGTAGGTCCTGTCGGAAGTTCCATATCCCAGTATCCTCAACTGGTCGAAGTGCCATTTCCCTTGTTTGAGAGGATCAATGTTAAATCCGATCCACGCTGCGCTGTCACACCGTGCACCGAATCCGGTTATGCCATATCTGGGTTTGGGAATCTTTGAACCGCGTGTGAGCATCGGCGCCTCCCATCTTCCTCCCGTTGAGGTTACATACGAACTGTCGATGGTAGTCTTGGCCAGTTGGCGGGGGAATATAAAGCCACGGTCGCCACGGCCGGCCATGTCCTGAAACCTCTCCATAAGTCTTAGAGGGAACGAGTCTCCCTGGACATGCGAGCCTCCTATATGCCAGATGTTCAGGTTGCCCTCCTGTCTCTGGATAAGGCTGTCCAGCTTTTCATAGAAATAGTCCTGTCTGGTTCGTTCTCCTGGAAAAATGAGATCAGCCTTTTCTGGATGCACGCATGATGGGAGTTCATTATTTTGCGCATGTGCTATTGTGCAGAGCAGCAAGGCGATGATGGTTGCTATCCTATTCCTCATGTTCCTTCCTCCATACATAGTAATTGTAATGCTGGATGAATGATGTTGAGATCAACTCACCCATGCGGATGGAACCTTTGGGAGTAAAATGAACATAGTCTCCTCCTGCAAGAGCTGGAGTGGATTTTACCCATTGTACCATTGAGTTTTTACCTCCCATTGCGCTGTAGATGTCCCAGTATGCTGCTCCAGCCGAGTTTGCTGTGTTGCGAAGAGAATCGATCAATTCCGGTAGAATAGGGTAGGTCTGCATCTTTCCCTTGACGGATGTGGCCATGTCTGAAGGTCCTACAAACACAATCTTTGCCTCTGGTGCGAGCGACTGTACATGCTTGATCTGTCTGCTTATTGTGCTGCAGAACTTGGAAATGTTTTCGCTTGTCTTTAAGGAAGGGACTCTGTTGCCGCCGAACTGAAGCAAGATAAGTCTGACATTTTCTTCCTTATAGAAAGTCTTGAGCTGATCTGCATTCAGCGAAGTGAAAATGGTTCCGCTGCATCCTCTCATTGGGACATTGTCGACACTGACGCCGGTTTTGTTGTCCAACAATACTCCGTATATGTCTGCGGCTCCGGTCACATTTATGTTTACTCGGGCACTGCCGTCAGGCACGCTGAAAACCGCTCGAACGTAGTCCTTTCCAGCAGGAAAACGTACTGTGTTGTCTCCGCATGTGATCTTCAATCCGTCGCTTTGGGTGTTTCCCGCAAGAACAGTGACCTCATTGAAGTATTTAGGCATTACGTCTTTTCTACCGGACTGGTAGTAAGAAAGGCGGGTGGAGCCTCCATAAATGCGGACAAAATCTCCATACGGGCCATACTTGTTTCCAGAGGCGCGGTTTGCGAAAATCATATATCTCTCATTTTCTACGCTGCTGCTTGCTCCTGTGCTGAAAGTGTAATATTTTCTCGCCGGCATCATGCCTTGTCCGTCTCCGCCAAAGTGTTTCTGCAGAGTGTCTCTGAATACGTTTGTGATTCTGTCTTCTTCAAGCTGCGAGTCTCCGTAATGAACCACTCTGACAGGGATTTGGTCCGCATTCTCAAGTTCCGCAAAAAGTGAGTCGAAGAAGGTCAGGTCGTTTTCCGGGAAATGGAATCGAGTGTTATTTGTCAGCAGGTATGTCTCAAGCGAGTCACCTTTGGCGTTGAGTGCGGCCTGTCGCTGCATTTCCAGCAGTTCTTCAGGGGATATCTCGGGCTCGGTGATTTCTTCTTCCTCACTGCCAAGAACCTCTTCCAATGATGCGAATCTAAACGAGAATTTCCCCAAGGCGAAACCATCCTTGGGGAAAAAGTAACATAGCATTCCTAATGCAGCTAGAACTGAAAGTATAAAAATGCAAACTTGATATCTTCTCACGATACAGATGCTATTCGTGTATTACTCTGTCTTTAAGCTCCGCAAGCTTTGCGCTGTTCCATCGTCCTGTCGTTCCTACGAGGTATCCTGTGATACGCTGGAGCTGGTCGATGTTTTCGCTGCCGCAGTGCGGACATTTCTTCAGTCCTACCTTTGCATTTTCAAATCCGCAGTCCATGCAGCGGTTGCGGTTGTGGTTTACTGAGCAATATCCGATGTTATACTTGTCCATGAGGTCTACGATGCTCATTATAGCCTCCGGGTTGTGGGTTGCATCTCCGTCAATCTCAACGTAGAAGATGTGACCTCCTCCTGTGAGCGCGTGATATGGACCTTCAATCTCAGCCTTATGCTTAGGCGTACATTTATAGTATACCGGCACATGGTTCGAGTTTGTATAGTAGTCTTTGTCAGTGATGCCAGGGATGATGCCGAACTTCTTCTTGTCTGCGCGTGTGAAGCGGCCTGCAAGTCCTTCCGCCGGTGTTGCCAGCACGCTGAAGTTGTGCTTGTATGTCTCACAGAATTCGTTCACCTTGCTTCTCATGAAAGTGACGATGCGGAGTCCGAGTTCCTGAGCCTCTGCAGACTCTCCGTGGTGTTTGCCGACGAGGGCGATAAGCGCCTCTGCAAGTCCGATGAATCCGATTCCAAGAGTTCCGTGGTTGATTACAGACTCGATGTTGTCTGTATCGCTGAGTTTTTCACTGTCAAGCCACAGCGCGCCCATCAAAAGAGGGAACTGCTTTCTGAGTGCAGTCTTCTGGAAGTTGAATCTGTCGTTGAGCTGTTTTGCCGAAATCTCCAGTGTGTGGTCAAGTTTTCTGAAGAATTCATGGATTCTATCTTCCTGGTTCTCTATCTTCATACACTCGAGAGCAAGCTTCACGATATTGATGGTTGTGAACGAAAGGTTGCCTCGGCCGATAGAGGTCTTAGGTCCGAAACGATTCTCGAATACGCGTGTGCGGCATCCCATTGTCGCAACCTCGTACTGATATCTCTTAGGATCGTCAGGTGTCCAGAGCTCATGCTGATTATAAGGAGCGTCGAGGTTCACGAAGTTAGGGAAGAAACGGCGTGCCGATACCTTGCAGGCAAACTTGTAAAGGTCATAGTTACGGTCTTCAGGAAGGTAGCTTACGCCTCTCTTCTTCTTCCATATCTGGATAGGGAAGATCGCTGTCGATCCGTTACCTACACCTTCGTATGTTGTGTTGAGGAGCTCGCGGATCACACAGCGTCCCTCTGCTGATGTGTCTGTTCCGTAGTTGATCGAGCTGAATACCACCTGGTTACCTCCACGTGAGTGGATCGAGTTCATGTTGTGTACGAAGGCCTCCATTGACTGGTGGACACGGCTTACTGTCATGTTTATAGCGTGCTGGATCACACGGTCGTCGCCCTGGATGCCGACCAGGTGTCTCTTGAGGTAGTCGTCGATCTCCACATTGTAAAGTCTTGAGTAGTCCTCGCCGTTGATCTCTCCGATCTTGTCGAGCTCCTCCTGGAATGTTCTTCTGACGAATGGCGCCATGTAGAAGTCGAATGCCGGAATCGCCTGACCTCCGTGCATCTCGTTCTGAACGGTCTCAAGAGAGATGCATGCAAGGATGCTGGCAGTCTCGATTCTCTTGGCTGGACGTGACTCGCCATGACCGGCGAAGAAGCCGTCTTCAAGAATCTTGTCGAGAGGGTGCTGGATACATGTGAGACTCTTGGTAGGGTAGTAGTCCTTGTCGTGAATATGGATGTAGTTGTTTTTGACTGCTTCCTTCACCTCCTCTGAAAGCATGCACTCGTCAACATAAGACTTGGTCGACTCGGAAGCGAACTTCATCATCATGCCGGCTGGTGTGTCGGCATTCATGTTGGCGTTTTCGCGTGTGATCTCTGTTGCCTGAGCATCGATGATCTCCTGGAAGATCTCACGTGATTTTGCCTTACGTGCGAGGTTACGTTGGTTGCGGTATGCGATATACTTCTTTGCAACCTCCTTGCGCGGGCTGTTCATGAGCTCGAACTCCACCTGATCCTGGATGGCTTCCACGCTCATGTTGTCGATGTTGATCTTTGAGATAGTGGCTGCGATTTCTGCAGCAAGCACGATGTCTTCTCCCTCCTCGGTAACACCCATTGCCTTGAGGATGGCATCTACAATCTTTCTGTTGTCAAAAATAACGACTCTACCGTCGCGTTTAACTACATGCTTTACCATATGTGAACTCTTGAAACGTTATTCTGAAATAAGTAAGGTGACAAAGATAATTTAATTATCTTGTCGTTAGCTGGATGTTGCGAAGAAAAGATATTAACAAATATAAAAATATCCTGTTAATTTGTTGATTAACAGGATATTGTAATATTTAAATATTTTGAATTATTCTAAAGTGGATATAACAATGATGTTATATGTTATCCTACAAGCCATACGAGGACATGACGGTCAAAGATCATGTATTCGAGCTCGAATTCCTCCTCGTGCTCGTCCTTGTGGATGAAGGTGGCTTCAAGCTCTCCCTCCTTGCGGACGTTGAACTTTTCAACCTCAATCTGCTCAGCATAAATGACGCGGTTCTGTGACATTCTCTTGTAGATTGCCTCCTTTGCACACCAATAGATCGCGAGCTGCTCGTTTCTCTTGTCCTTCTCCAGATCGTCGATCTCGTCCTCTGAAAGAGCCTTCTTCTCAACTACCGAGAAGTCTCTGTCGAGTGACTCGACATCGATTCCCACCTCTTCGTCATCATGAATGATGATAGCCACATAGTTTTCTGTGTGGGTGATGCTGATGTTTGTTGCGCAGTTTTCAAGGTAAGGCTGGCCGTTGTCATGGTGGTTGAGGTACATCTTTTCCTCGAACACCTCGTTGATGAGTGCTCTTACAGCCAGTTTCTGCCTTCTCTGGCTTTCGCTGCGGAAGAGTGAGATCTCTTCCATTTCGTCTGTAGGGACTGAAGTGATGCTTTTGAGCTCTTCCTCAGTCTCGGTAACATGCCATACGGCGATTTCCGCTTTGTTGTCTAGTCTTTTTCTTAAATAAAGTGCCATACAATATTATGAAATAGTGGAGCTTGGGGTACCTACATACGACAGACCGGTATGTGCAGACCATGCACATACACAAAACCCGCCCTCCTGACCTTCGTCAGAAGTGCTGCCCATAACCATAAATACGCTGTTGGACAACGGATCGTCAGACATCTGATCCGCAGAGATTTTTTGATCTGTAACTATAGGACTGGGAGGTTCCACTGTCTTATCAAATTAATGTTTAGGGCTTTTGCCCTTAAAATTCAGCCGCAAAGATACTAAATGTTTTGATATCTGAAAATTATATCACAAAATAATAGTTTTACCTCTAGTCATACCGTTAATTTTATTATATTTGCCGGGATTTGAAAAATATCTAATACAATTTATACAATTATGAACTTTTTGACTAACGACAAGCTCGTGATCGTAGGTGCCGGTGGCGCTATCGGTTCAAACATGGCTCAGACAGCTCTCATGCTCGGCCTTACTCCAAACATCTGCCTTTATGACATCTATGGTCCTGGCGTAAACGGTGTTGCAGAGGAACTCTATCACTGCGCATTCGAGGGTGCAAACATCACTTGGACAACTGATCCTGAGGTTGCCTTCACAGGTGCAAAGTACATCATATCATCAGGCGGTGCTCCTCGTAAGGAGGGCATGACTCGTGAGGACCTCCTCAAGGGTAACTGCCAGATCGCTGCCGAGTTCGGTGACAACATCAAGAAGTATTGCCCTGATGTAAACCATGTAGTGGTTATCTTCAACCCTGCTGACGTTACAGCCCTTACGGCTCTCATCCGCTCAGGCCTTAAGCCAAACCAGCTTACTTCGCTCGCTGCTCTTGACTCTACTCGCCTCCAGTCAGCAATCGCTAAGGAGCTCGGCGTTCCTCAGTACAAGGTAGAGAACGCACGTACTTACGGTGGTCACGGTGAGGCTATGGCAGTGTTCGCATCTAAGATCACTGTTGACGGCAAGCCGCTCGCAGAGTACAACATCCCTGCAGAGAAGTGGGCTGAGATCAAGCACGCTACTATCCAGGGTGGTTCAAACATCATCAAGCTCCGTGGCCGTTCATCATTCCAGAGCCCTGCATACCAGTCAGTGCTCATGATCCAGGCTGCTATGGGTGGCGCTGAGTTCAACTGGCCAGCTGGATGCTATGTAAACACTGAGAAGTATCAGAACGTCCTCATGGCTATGCCTACAGTAATCGACGCTACAGGCGTACACTTCGGTGAGGTTACAGGTACAGAGGAGGAGATCGCTGCTCTCGATGCATCTTACGCACACCTCCAGGTTATGCGTGACGAGATCATCAA
>JAZOPY010000019.1:0-12308 GCA_045655825.1 Candidatus Cryptobacteroides sp.
CATGTCGTGGATCTCTCCGAGTCTCTCAAGAGATATGGATGCATCCTGAGTGGCCTGAACGAACGAGATGAACTGTGATATCGGAGCATTGAGCTGTCCCATTATATACTGCAGGGACATCATCATACCGAGGGTCATATCACCGCTGATGACGGACTTGGCAGCAAGGAACGATATGAGGATATTCTTCATCTGGTCGATGAATGTACCTCCAACCTCCTGGGCCTGGCCGAGTGAAAGGCTCTTGACGCTTACTTTGAACAGGCGGGCCTGTATCCGCTCCCAGTCCCAGCGCTTCTGCTTCTCGCAGTTGTTCAGCTTGATGTCCTGCATTCCTCCGATCAGCTGCACGATGTTGCTCTGGTTGGCCGATGCCTCCTGGAACCTCATGTAGTCGAGCTTGCGCCTTCTCCTGAGGAACAGGAGCACCCATCCGATGTAGAGAGCGGCTCCGGCAAAGAATACCAGGAACACTCCTATGTTATATCCCGCCATTATGCCTCCGTAGATAAGGAACGTTACAGCAGCTATGACGATGCTCAGGAGAGAACCGGTAAGGAAGGACTGGATCCTGTTGTAGTCGCCGATGCGCTGCATTATGTCGCCCACCATCTTCGAGTCGAAGAACGCTATAGGAAGCCTCATCAGCTTGCACAGGAAGTCCGATATGAGCGAGATGCTCACTCTGGAGGTAGTGTGAAGCATCAGCCAGCTGCGGATAAGGTTGTTGGCCATCTGACCGATCGTCAGCACCAGCTGTGCTATCAGCAGCATCACCACGAAGGAGAGGTTGCCTGTGCCGATACCGGTATCCACCACTGACTGAGTGATGAACGGCAGTATCAGGCTGATGACGCTGGTCACGAGCATCGCCAGGAGTATCTGGACGATGAACGACTTATAAGGACGGAGATAGCCGAGTATGTATCCGAAGCCAAACTTCTTCTCATCGTCTCCCTTCTCCTCATAGAACTTCGGAGTCGGCTCCAGCATCAGGGCTATGCCGTGGGTATTTACAGACACATCGTCTTCGCTCTCGTTATCTTTCCCAGCCTGGAGCCAGGCCATGCAGAACGCCTCCTCGGTATATGTCAGGAGTCCTGATGCGGGATCGGCCACCTTGACCACATATCCGCCGCGTCTCTTCCTTACCTCATAGGCCACCACGAAGTGCCTCTGGTTCCAGTGGACGATGCAGGGCAGAGGCATCTCGTCGCGTAGCTGCTCCCAGGTGATCTTCACGCCCGTCGCACGGAAGCCGATGCTCTCTGCCGCATCGCTTATACCCAGCATAGACACCCCTTCGCGAGTGATGTGACATCTCTCGCGAAGGTTCTGGAGACTGTAGCTCCTGCCGTAATGCCTCGCAATCATACGCAGGCACGTAGGGCCGCAGTCCATAGCGTCTAGCTGTTTGTAGTGATGGAAAGTCATAATTAATGTTATTTTATCTCAAACTAAACCGAACCTTAAACATAACCGACAACGGCCTCAATTCATACGCATAAGCATAACTGAACGTATTCGAATACTCAATAGCACTGAAAGACCTCTTATCCATAAGATTCCTTCCCTCAAGGATGAACTCGAACCTCCTGTACTTATATGAAGCCGAAGCATTCATAAACACCATATTCCTGTCATCACCCTCGATCTCTCCGCAGAAATAATGCTCCGCACCCATATTCAGCAGCACCCGCCTTGCAATCACGAAGTTCAACGCCCCGCTCTGCCTCAGCGTACCAACCGGTTCCACATCATTATATCCATCAACCGAATGCACCGAATAACTGCCCGAATAATCCAGGATCACGTACTTCCCGATATTTGAATTCACATTTACCCCTACACGATAACTGTCCATCGTCACAGGCGTAACCTCTCCCTGCACCATTGTCTCACTCCAGTTCCTCGACCACCCTCCGTTAAGGCTGACCGAAGTTGCAATCGCACTGAAACGCTTGCTGGCCCTACCATTGGCCGACAATCCCGACGACACATTATTCCGGTCTATAGCCTCCGCAATGAATGAATCACCCTCATACAGATTGTTCACAGTCTGACTCCAGCTCGACCTGAAATAAGACACATCAGCCGAAGCAAACAATGAATTCATCGGATTTGAATAAGATATATCCCAACCGTAATTCTGCGTATTCGTCCTCGCACGCTCTCCATCCTTCCTGCTCACAGACCTGTAATTCCTCATTATATACCCGCCGTAAACATCATACACATCCCCAAGATCCACATTATATGCTCCATAAGCACTCATCTTCAGATTGTACGAAATCTTCCAGTTCATAAACAACGACGGCCGTGCAAGATAATGATCCTTGCCATTGATGATAGCCAGCTCCAGAGGACTCGCCAAACTCATATTGAAACTATGCTTTGAATAAGCAATCTGCGGCTCCATATACACATCATACCTTCTCCATCTGCAATCATTCATAAGACTGTCGGCAACGCTTCCGGACCACTCCAAAGGAGAAAGAACAGAATTCAGATTCTCCACATTCGCATTGAATCCTCCCTTCAGATAGAAGTTCCAGAATCCCGCCCTATATGAAGTGGAAACATAGTTCCTGGTCCTGAACCTCTCTGCCTGGATATATTGCTGCGTAACTTCCTGTATTGCATCCTCGTCGAAAAACTCAGAGAACACCGCAGGTCTTACCCGAAGATCCGAAGTCAGCCTGTTATAATCAGTATTCGATGAAAAATCCACCTGCCACTTGCCGAACCTGCGTATAACCCTTAACTCATTGTTCAAAATGATCCTCGGCTGCCTATGACCCTGTGAAACCTCCTCATCACCAATCACGGTACCGCTGCTCCTGTTCCATCCACCATTGAAAGAAAACCTGTTGTTCAGATAGTTCTTGTTGGAATTGTTCATATACTTCAAAGCCACCTGAAGTCTGTCGGATATATTCTCGGTATCGATGTTTTCATAGATATCAAGCGGATCCTCTCCTGGAATGAAATACAAAGTACTATTCTCGCCCGATTCATTCCTCTTGTCGTGGATATAATAAGCGTTCACAGTCAGATCGGAGTCCTCACCGATCTTGTTGATGGTATTTATCGAAACTGAATGGATATTGTTCTTCAGATAAAGCCTCTCGTTCACAGGAGGGTTCCCCGGCTCCTGCACCCCGATCAGTCTCTCTGCCTCCCATCCCATACCCATAGAAGACTCCAGTTCCCTTGCAACATCCTCTCCGGTATTATTCGTCTTGTAAGTCATTATGGTCTGGAACTTCTTGCCGAAAAACATAGGAGTCACTTCGCCGTTCCACAAAACAGGCTGATAAGCTGCCCCGGCCTGAACCACACCGTTCCAGGCAACTCTCGCACCCGACTTCAAAATCAGATTGATAGCAGCCCTGTCAGAAGCCACCCAGTCCTGCAGCACCTTGATAGGCTGATGATCCTCATACACCTCCACCTTCGCAATATCGCTGGCCTGGATGTTATTCGTAGCAATACCATACTGACCTCCCAACATATCCAGCCCCTCCACATAGAACTTATTGATGGCCTTTCCCTGATACTTGATCTGTCCACTCGGAGCAACCTCAATTCCCGGCAATTTCTTCAGCACGTCCCCGATGCTCCTGTCAGTCGAATCCTTGAAGTTCGCCACATAGTAAGACACCGTATCCTTCTTCCTCTCGATCGTGCTTGCCTCGACCTTCACCTCCTTGATCTTCAAAGCGGAATACTCCACAACGAAATCCAATCTTCCAACGCCAGCCGGAACATCCTTGCTGACCTTCCCAAGATTGAACCCTGTAATAGTAACCCTCACAGAATCAGCCTCACACCTGAATCTCACCTCATACCGACCCTCACCATCACTGCTGCCATAACTGTAAAGCCTTTTCCCGTCAGTACTCTGCACAAGCACATTCGCCCCGGCAACCGCCTTGCCGTTCCTCTCCGCAACCGCACCGGATATCTGCCTCTCCATGACGGTATTCTGGCCATAAAGAGTAATAGTCGTAAACAACAGGAACATGTATAGATGACTCTTCATTTGTTGTCAGTTACAGGATATATTCAAGGTCTGGCAAGATATATTGTTCAGGTATTCTCCGTCCGTTTATCAACACTGTCGGAGTACCTGAAATGTTGTTTTCAATGCAGAATGCCCGGTGCTGCATAAGGATATCATAAGACTTATCTTCTATGTGCCAAGAGGCAGGCGATGTAGGTTCTTTGTAATAGTCTTCTATAAATTCGTTTGCTTTCTCCCAGGAAAGATTCCCATTATGAAACTGTTCAAGGATATATGCTGCTACCAATTCAGCTTTCCGATCCTTCTCTTTGGTAAGAAATAGGAGTTCTATGTTATAATCAGACAATCTCCATAATTTTTTGTGAATCCTATGACAGAACGGACAATGAGGATTGATGACTATGAGAATTGTTAGTTTTGAACTGTCTTTTGTATTCCAGATCGTATGTTCCGGCATCTTTTGAATTGCACATTGCTGCTGTCTCATAAGTTCCCAGAATATGTTTGTATCTGAGATCAATGCTTCTTTGATAGTTTTCAAAGATTTTAGGTCTCGCTCACTATTCAATAGATCCTTCAACTTAATCAATGCCAGATATACAATGAAGAATGCAACAGCATAAGTCAATGTCAGCCTAGTAAACTCAATCTCTACTAATGAGGAGGCAACCAATATGGCTTGAACTATCAGTAACAGGTCGACCGTTATACACAATGGACAAGCCTTCTTGTTAACAAGCATCCATATTACTGAATAGATGACAAAAGCGATTGATGTCAATGGATATAATGAGACGGCGCCAATGGAATAATTCGGTAAAATCGTAATAAATATTATAGTGATGAAATATGTCAGTGATAAGTCGCCTATTGAGATATGCCCAAGTATCTTTGAGCCTTTTGAGCCTATGACTTCCTGACATCGGTCTCGCCCTTTAATATTGCATAATCCGACCAAAGGGTTGTTTATCTTGTTCCCTTTAAGATATACTACTGCTGATATGGCAATTCCAGCAAGTCCGCTTATTAGAAACAATGCATTCTGAAATTCGTCAAAGCTTAATATTGAGCAGATTAATACTAGCAAAAACGCACATAAATAGAAAATAGCCTTCTCCTTCAGGTGCCACATCAGTTGCCCTAAATAATATGATGCTGATTTATTTGAATTTTGCTCGTTAGATGGATCAACTGTTAGAATATAACCATTCCATATTTTTGTAAAATCCTCCAGTGGAACGGTAATTTCCTTATCACCCTCTCCGATTACTGTTATATTTTCAATAGAAGCGGCTGTGATCATCACAAAGGAGCTAGTGGTGGGAGCTATAGCAGGATAGACAATCGATGTGAGTTGATCAGGATTCAAGTAATACACATAATTCTCAATACCCAATTCATCAAGAGTATCACTAACAGACCTTATGCTGTTAGGCATCGGATGTCTATGGTACAGCTGGGATATTGTACTGCGATCGCGGTATATACCGTGGGCTACAATACAATGATGAATAAGTCTGGTTGTTATGTCAGGATTATGCATACGTCTAATTATTGTTTCTCTATCGGGTTATACATGTATAAGAAATTTCCAAATGAAAAGACTTATTTTGAGGATAGACCTCTACTTTCATCATATATCAGTCTGTATACATCAGCACCATCACTTGTAAGAATCGGATCATCGTGAGCGTTTTTCTCCATCTTTCTTTATTGTTCCCTTGAAACAGTCTTCTCTCTTTTCGGATATCTTACAATATCTTCCTGTTACTGCTCCATACGGGTAAGAGTAAATGCATATTCTTCTTTCTAATCAACTGCCTTCATTATCAAGCCAGGAAGACCGTTGAATTGCCATAGTCCGCAATCGATAGGGAAATATGTCCATGAACGTACAATGATTATATTTTTCACGTCATAAAGGATCATTTCATTATCCAATGCATAATTATTTAAAACCAGATATACTAATATGACTACTACATTAGGTGTGTTTTCAGAATTACAGACTATATAGGAAAGTTCGTTGCCCATATAAAAGGGCAACGAACAAGTAAATTAAAGTGGATTCAGTCCACAGTCAGCAGCTACTATTCCCTCTTGTGAAAGGACATAATCTTTCGCATCCGTAACGTCTGGTGCTTCGACTTTCCACCAAACTTTCCTACCATCACTTAAGGTTACGTGACACTGATATTCCTCGAAGCCGTTTCCTCCCTTAATGGCGTTCATCTGCTTCTTTGAAAGCTGAGTTGCTGGAGAAATTTTAGTTCCCATAATTGAAAATGTTTTTAGTTAATAATTAAGTGATTGAGATTTTTTACAATTGGAAATCTCATAACCAATGTAATTTGATATACGTTGTATAAAGATATCAATATTGTTATCTTCTTGGATAGTTATTCCAGTTCTATTGGGTTATACGGATACACATAGTGTCCAGAGGTAAATATTTCATTACCGGTCAGATTTCTTGACCTTGACATTATGATAAAATATCCATCGGCTCCTTTCGAAACCAGGATAGGATCGTCATGCGAATTTTTTTCAGCCTTTCTATATTCTTTTCTTGAAACAATCTTCTCTATCTTCGGATATCTTGTGATGTTTTCATGCTTCTTCTGCATACTGGTAAGAGTGAAAACATATTCTTCTTTTGAATCTTCTGCTTTCATTATCAGACCAGGAAGGCCGTTGAATTTCCATAGTCCGCAGTCAATGGGTACTTCAGTAGAGAACCATACAGTCCACTCTCTTCCAGCATACTTTGTAACGGCTTTTTGACAGACGTAACCTGCAACCTCTTCAGCTTCTCCTGTCAGTTCCCAATTCATTTTAGGCAACTTTTCATCGTATCTGAACATTGTATTCCTTATCTCAGGAATAAGCCCACAATTGATTATATTGCCTGTCTTAAGCTCACGATACACAGATGAAGCAAAAATTTCTACGCATCCTTCGCTTCGTTTATATTTATTTGCTTCTGGATTTCTAGCAAGTTCATGGGTCGCTCTCATATTCGAAATCCAGGAACATTCTCCAAAAGTCCAATACCAATCATCTCCAACAAGAGAAATTACCTTATCTTGATACTTACTTGTTGACATCGTATCACACAATGCTTGAAGCTCATACTCTATACGAAGGGTACTCTCTCCAATCGTCAAAGAATCACTTAAATCACATCGTGGAAAAGCGGGTGGATTATGTCGGTAAACGTCTTGATAGATGTATTTCCCAGGCATAGCCACTACTTCTTGGAGTGTCATTTCATTATGCTGAGCATAAATATTTAAAGTTCCTTGTATTAATATGCCAAAAAGCAGATAGTATTTTTTCATAATATTAGATTTTAACCATAACTATGTTCGTTGTCCTTATTATATAAAGGACAACGAACAAGCAAGCTAAAGTTTGATCAACTCGCAATTAGTTTCTACTACCCCTGGCTGAGTAAGAACAAAATCTCTCGCATCAGCAGCATTAGGCGCTTCTACACTTATATAAATATCATGACCATCTTCATATAATGTAAGGCACTGGTATCTAGGTCCGTCAGACCCACCCTTCACGTCATTCATCTGCTTCTTTGAAAGCTGTGTTACTGGACAATTTTTAGTTTCCATAATTGAAATAATTTATTTTCCCTACTCTATTTAATTGGGATTTTCGGTTTCCTCCCATATTATCGCGCAATAATATTATTCGATACAGAAATAGCCTTCGCCGTAATACTCGTTAGAAGTAATTATTAGAGAATAATGTCCTGCCGTTTCTGGCTGATTCAATATTACATATGTATCTCCAGCAAAGACGTGAGTCATATCTACTATCTGATTATTCTGATCGACGATATAAATTTCTCCTTCACCCAATCCAGAGAAATCAATTTCGATAACATGGGTATTAAGATTTAATACAGCATTCACATAATGCGCGGATCTGTCAATGCCACCATCCAAAGTGCCACTAATAATTTTAATGGGCTTCTGGTAATGCGGTACGGTTGAACCATTATCCGCATTAGAGGATAGAATGCCTAAGCAGAAGACCGCGAGAATGATTGATAGTGCTTTTTTCATATTTCTGATTCGTTTTGGTTTCTGACGCAAAAGTATCTCACTCAAATTCTCACCTGCAAATTTTTAGTCTCACTTTAATATCTTAGCAAAGTATTGGCAATCAAGCACTTACCCCCCCCCATTAGTTTTCATAGGTCTATACCCATAATGCAGAACACCCCGATAACCAACTGATTATCGGGGTGTTACAAAAGTGAGAGTGGCCTATTTCAAAGTGAGACGGCTATGGATGGAATTCTTTCATTTTTTGGGTTAAGAACACATCTATTTGCGTTCCGCCCTTAGGAATATTCAATTTCTGTCGTATTGTGCTGTTAACATTATATATAGCCTTACGATTAAGATACTCTGAAATCTCAGCACCATTAAAGCCAATGCAATATAAGCAGCAGCATCCTATTTCCCATTCGGTTAGATTCTGTTTACGTAAATATGACATAAATTTAGGATGAGAGATCATAAAAGTCTTTCTTGTTGACTCAAGAAACTCTTCTCTGTTCTCCATCAGTTTTCCCAACTCATTATAAGCAATCTTTTCAAACGAATCTGAAAGTTCAGCTAAAATGAACATATTCAGAACATTCAAACGTTGTTCTACTGATGCTAGAATATCCTTATCTATCGACTTATCTTTTCTGATCTTCTTCAATTGCTCTATTTCCGCTTTAAGTGAAGCAAACATTCTTTCTGTTTCTTCCTTCTCCTCTTTAAGAAGAACATATTGTGCCTCCACCTGCTCCTTTGCTCCTACTATTACCTTCCGTTCCTCATCAAACCTGATCTTTTGAATGCGCTTTTCCTCTTTCACTTTCTTCATTCTCTGATAAATAATTACAAGCAAAAGCGCAATAATGATTAGTGATAGAGAAATGATTAAAAGGTATAAAGACTGACGGACAGATTTTAGATCTGCAACAAAACGCTCCTCTATAAATTTTGTATCACTTTCAAAAATTGACATATCAGCGTCATCTGTTTCTTTCAGGTATGACTTATAGAAATTAAGTGCCTTATCATATTCACCTATTTTCTCGTAAAGAGTAGCAGAAATCCAATTGTATGCGGGATCTTTTATGCCACCATATAATATATAATTATCCAATGCATTCACAGCAGACGGATAATTTTCCAATACAATGTAAGCATTTGCAATAGATAGCCATTTGATAATTGACGCGTCTGTAATAGTTGATAAATAATCAGATAAGATTCCACTAACAATCTCTTGCGAATCCCTTAATGAACTATTAAGCAGAACTGCATAATAAGTATTTAATTGAGAGTCGTTCATCAAGTGTCTATTGGATGACAATAAATCAAGATATTTACGTTCAGCCTCCCTGTCATCTAATTGGCCATAAAGAATCACTATACTGTTAAGAGTGCTTAAATACCTTACTGAATCTCGAGCAGACAAGTAATATTCCGCTGCTTTATGAGCTTGTGTAATAGCAGATTTATAATCAAATATATCCTGATAAGCAACCATTTTAGCCTTAAACAATCTGGCTACTATAGTCTTATCGATCTGATTGGAGATGTGATGTTCTGCTTCCACAAACTTCTCCATCGCCTTCTCTATATCCCCGGCATTTTGATACACTCTTCCGGCATAATACAATGACTTAAAGCGCTCTTCATCTTTTCCGTGATACTTATAGTAGTTCACAGCCGGAGCGATAATACTGTCATTAGTAACATCAATGTAATTCTTATCCAGGGCAATTGAATACAGCAATGCGTGCTTTGCCTTGAGCTTCCTGGTTGTCAGTTCTTCTTTATTGACGCTCTCAAGTACTTTCAATGCTTCCTCCGGGTGTTCTTCAATGTAAGCCTCAATGCCATTCAGAAGACTGCCGATTTCACTCGCATCTTTATTGCAAGCGCACAGCATCAAGAAGAAGATCAAGATTGAGTAAATGTATCTCATATATGTTCTCGTTTTGAGAGCAAAATTACAATTAGGTAGTTTCAAATTCAAGTACAATCGCCTTACACTCCTTATTAAGAAAACGCAGGTTATCAACAAATTACGCATCACAAGATTGGTTAAAATCTTGCAATGTGCTTGAAAGTTTAATGATATTATATGATTGATTATATCTAGATACCAGCTTCATCTCTATTGTTTATTTTAAGCATTAAGATACTGGCTCCTCTGTACAAAAGAAAGCGTGAACGCTTCCAGTGTACAACCTCGGGCTCTCGACTGCCTCCGATAATACAACAAGACTCGCCCACGCAAAACGCAGGCGCCAGTGCTCGTTGTACCCGTATCGGAACTTAATTGTCGAGATTCGAGGATCGAGTATAACAGCAATAACGCAATTATTCTATGTAATGTTCTTTCTATTCACTTGTCGAACTCTGCAAATATAGCGAATTTCTCCCAAACCCCAACAGCATTTCCAGATGGAAAGATGTCAGAATCTTCTGGGGTATTGGTTTGATAACAGCGCTGTTAATTGGGAATGGTCCGGATCGGCTTGTGTTTTCAGATATAATTAGTTATATTTGCCATATAATATTATGGAATACACATTGTTATAGCAACATATAGCATATTATATTATGGAATATATATTGGATATTTATGCCAGACAACCTGAGCAGCTGATGACAATGATGGCTAAGAACTGCAAGGATAGGAGACTGGAGAGAGGATACAGCAGAAGAACACTTGCCGAGAGAACAGGCGTTCCGGCACCGACTATAGAAAGATTTGAGAAGACCGGCAAGATCTCCTTCGAATCCTTCTGCGCCATTGCCGTGGAGTTCGACTACTTCCAGGAAATGTCAGAGATCCTTTCCAAGCCTAAATACACCACTGGCAGCGAACTGGAGACCATCAACAAAAACAAGAATAGAATCAAGGGAAGATGATACCACAGGTGAACAAGATTACAGTATTCCACAACGATGATTTTGTGGGAACTCTCCAGATGACTCCGGACGGACATTCATGTGCGTTCGAGTATTCGCGTGAGTGGCTTTCAAGCGGCTTTGCTCTTTCACCGCTCGAACTTCCGCTGACTTCGGACATGATATTCTCTGAACCTGACAAGTTCGACAGGAACTTTGCCGTATTCGAAGACAGCATGCCTGACGGATATGGCCTGTATCTCATAGACAGGATGCTCCGCAAGTCAGGATTCCAGCTCAGAAACCTCACTCCGCTTCAGAGGCTTGCAATAGTAGGCTCTTCCGGAATGGGTGCACTCAGATATGAACCGACTGTCAATCTCGACAGTGTCAAGACAGGTGTGAGCGTAGATGAACTGGACGACATTCAGAGAAAGGCTCTTGAGATTCTCTCGGAAAAGGGAGAAGGGGATGAGTCTCTGCTCTATTACAACAGTGCGAACTCAGGAGGAGCCAGACCTAAGGTCGTGATGGCGGACTCTGAAGGATCCCACTGGCTGGTCAAGTTCCGCCATACCTATGACTCTGCGGAGATCGGCAAGGAAGAGTTTCTGTATATGAATACTGCGGCACAATGTGGTATCAATGTTCCGCGTACAAGGCTGCTTAAGGACAGGTACTTTGCGATAGAACGGTTTGACATAGAAAATGGAAAGGGTGTGCATGTGGTGACAGCAGCTGCTCTTCTGAAGTCAGATTTCAGGAATCAGGACGTTGACTACACGAATCTTCTTGCCCTGACAGGATATCTGACTCAGGATCCGCTTCAAGTCGAGGAGATGTATCGAAGGATGGTGTTCAATCTTGTATGCGACAACAAGGACGACCACGCCAAGAACTTCAGTTTCATCTGCAGGGATGGCGTATGGAGCCTTGCACCGGCTTACGACATAACCTATTCGCCGGAAGGGTCGAATGGTCAGCATGCCACCTCACTGTTCTACGAAGGCAATCCTGCAATGGATCTTGTCATCAAGGCTGGCACCAAGATCAGGATCCCTAAATCTACCTGTGAGTCTATCGTAGAGAAGGTTGAATCGGTATGCTCCGAAAATCTTCCTCATATCGTGAAGCTCAAATAGATTTATCTACACATATTAGGCTCTAGTATTTTCGAGAGGGAGAGAAGTAAAAAGAAGGAAGCGCGGATGCTTCCTATGCACATCCTCTAGGCTCGACTCCCTTCCGATGGTACAACGGAAGCGCCCACGCTAAACGTAGGCGCCAATGCACGTTGTACTCGTATCGGAAAATTAATTGTCGAGATTAGAGGATCG
>JAZOPY010000020.1:0-8274 GCA_045655825.1 Candidatus Cryptobacteroides sp.
ACAGCGTCTCCGCCTGCTGACTGAGGCACATAGATGTACTGGTCATCCATTGTGATGTTTCGCACATCAGAAAGACCGAATGTTGCCTGCCATGGGTTTGTAGATGAAGTTGCATAAATACCCCACTGGCGGGTGAAGAGCTGTGGCGGGATAGGCTCGAGACCCTTCACGACGATGTATGTAAGACCATTGTTGATCTTCACTCCGTCAACCGACATGCCTGAGATCTTCACTGGAACCACATAACCGTCCCAATCTCTCTTGACAAGTTTCTTGGTCACGGTCTCACCCTTGATCTCTACCTCCATTTCCTCAGCGATAGCATCGGTGTTGATGGTCACAGGATAAAGCACATAACCCTCGCCTGCCTTGATTACAGGATCTGCGCCGAATGAAACGAGTCCCTCTGGTGCAATAGTATAGTTTGTTCCGTTTGCCTCGTTATATGCAGCTACGAGCTCCTCGTCCACCTCGAAGTCGATGGTAAGGTCGATGCCCGGAATTGCCTTGTCGATGCGCACTGTGATGTCCATAGTCTCGGTCATCGGCTCAGACTCCCACTCGTATGTACGGCTGAGGAGTGTCTGTTCGGCAGTAACTGTAGAAGTCACAAGGTTGAGGATGAAGATCTGTCTTCCCTCGTTCACCTCAAGACCCTCAGAGCGGAGGGCTACAGGGATACAGTACTGGTTTGCAGGCTCCTGCTCCATGAATGCAGCCACCTTTGCGATATCCCATGATACGGTAACCGGCTTGGTGACGTCATCCTTGCCAAAAGCGATGCTTTCGTCGCTGAAAGAATAAAGATCCATATCGGCAGGAAGCGGAATGTATTCCACTCCGTTTGCCTTGTTGAAGTTATTGAGGTCAAAATTCGATGTAGTGATGTTCACTACGCCTTCATTGAGTCCCTTTCCGCTCTTGATGACATCAATCTCATACGAGCCGCCATAAAGAGGGAGTGTCAGTACGTTGTCACCGGCCTTGTTGTTGAAGCCGAATGAATCGTCCGGCAGAAAGTTGTTTCTGTCGTCAGCACAAGACGCTACGGCTGTAATTGTCAGTGCAGAAAGCAAGATATGTCTGAAAATCTTCTTCATATTCATTCTAATTAAAATCCGTAGTTCTGTGTAAGGTTAGTCATCTCGGCAAGCTGATCCGAGTCAAATGGGAAGAGATAGTCTCTCTTGGTGAACTTCGCATGCTTTGCGAGAGGGAAATCCTCGCTTGAGCGAACCCATGAATCGTGATAGTCAACTGCGTCGTTGAGGTTGAGTGTCCAGTTGAGTGTAGGGAAGTTCTGCTCGGCAACCATCCAGCGGCAGCTGTCGTAGAAGTGCATAGGACCCTCGATCGCGAACTCGATCATCTTCTCCTGACGGAAGCACCATCTGAGAAGTTCAGGATCGGTTGTAATGCCAGGATATGCCTCCTCAAGGTTGTTCAGACCTGAACGGTTACGGATCATGTCGAGATACTTGACAGCCTCAGCATAATCACCTGTCTCAATACAGCACTCTGCATAGTTGAAGTAGATCTCAGCAAGACGGAAAGCAGGATATACATACTTTATCTGCTGGTAGTCTGCTCCTACATCGAGAGGGTTGTTTGCCTTGTAGAGACGACGCCATGCATAACCGAAGTAGTTGTTTGTAGAAGTCTGGTCCCAACGCTGGCAAAGCGAGCCTGAACCTCTCCAGAAACCGCACTTCATATCCTCTGCGGTCCATGTTGTAGAAGAGTTCTTAGGGTTGGTCATGGTCTTGAGAGCAGGGTCGCAAGGCCAGTAGTATCCGTTAGGAACTACTGAAGCATAATAACGTGGCTCACGGCCGAGGGTAGAGTTATGCGCCTCGAACTCACCTGCCCACTCAGCCTCGAACTGAGTAGTCATGCTGAAGCCCTCTGCCTCATATCCTGACTGCTGGTCGATGATCGGCTTAGAGTAGTCGTCCATTCCTGTAGTTCTGTCATATCCGGTCACAGGATAACGGCCTGATTCATACATTGCGTATGCGTCAACAAGCTTGAACGATGGAGTAAGCGACTGCCATCCCTCAACTGTGATGTTACGAGGTGCACAAGCTCCGACAAATCCACCTGAACGACCAAGCCAGTCGTCGTAGAAGTTCATCCACCATCCCCAGATTGTCTCCTCATTCCACTGCTTGAAGAAAATGTTCTGATAAGCGCGGACACCATCTACAAACTTATCGCCTGATGTCTGGTCTGCCTGCACAAGGCTGTAGTACTCGAGATCTATAAGATCCTTGGCTGCCTTCTTGGCGTCCTCCCACTTCTGAGCATCATAGTTCTGAGGGAAGATCTCCTTGCCGTAGTAGTTGGTCATGCCGGCATAAAGAGTGTTTCCGTTGTAAAGAGGCGAAGCTGCATAGAGGAGTACACGTGACTTGAGAGCCATTGCAGCACCCTTTGTAGCACGGCCCATGTCGGATCCTTCCTGAAGGCCGACTTCGGTAATGCTCATCGGAAGCACCTCGATCGCCTTGTCAAGTTCGTCGACGATGAAATCTATGTTCTCCTCGAGAGTGTTTCTGTCAAGCTCTGCACCGATAACGTCTGACGGAGCTGCCTTGTCACCCCATACGATGACCGGACCGTATGTACGGAACAGACAGAAATAGTAGAATGCGCGCATGAAGCGTGCCTCCGCCTTCATATAGTCACGTACCGCCTGATTGTCCTCGACGTCGAGGTGAATGTTGTCAATCACAAGAGTACAGTGTGCGATTGCCTTGTAATAGTTCTCCCAAAGGTTATAACCTGTGATGGATGCAGGGCTGTAGTCACCTACACGGAGGTCAAACACGTTGTTGGCGTATGCCGAAGCATTCACCTGACGTGCGTCGGTACGACCAGAGAAACCTCCCTCAGTGGTAGCATCCACCGGATTCTCCTCCTTAGGAAGGTAGGCGTACATGTGTGCTGCAAGCTGACGGGCTGTTCCTCTCTTGCTGAACATCTCCTCGATGGTTGCCTGGTCCTGAAGCTCCACATCAAAGTAAGAGTCGCAGGACACCGCACCAAGCGCAAGCACGACGAATGTTGATAATGTATAGATTAATTTTTTCATGATGTGTCTGTTAGAAGTTGAGGTTCAATCCGAGACTTACGTTACGTGTGATCGGGTATCTCGCTCCGGTCGCTGTCTCAAGCTCCGGATCCCAAAGCTTGAACTCCGAGAAGGTGAGGAGGTTGGTTCCTGCTACATAGAGGCGGAGAGCCTGAATGCCTGCATTCTTTGTCCACTTCTTAGGGAATGTATATCCGATCTCGGCATTCTTCAGACGAAGGAAGCTCATGTCGCGGGTCCAGTAGTCCGAAGTCTGAGTATTGTTGTTTGAACGTGTGGTTCCAAGTCTTGGATATGGAGCATTTGGATTCGGGTTGTTGACAGTCCAATGGTTCTGTGCCACATCCTTGAACACCTGACCTGTGAGCTGAGGTGAAGATGAAGCTCCATAGAGGTTTGTACCACCGATCTGACGGGTCACATTTGCCACTCCGCTGAAGAACACGGAAACATCGAAGCCCTTGTAACCGAGGCTTACACCGAAACCGTAGTTGATCTCAGGGATGGCTGTGTATCCGATCGCCACCTTATCGTACTGGTCCACATAACCGTCACCGTTGATGTCCTTGTACTTGATGTCTCCCGGCTGAACATCACCGAAGGTCTGCTCAGGCCAGTTGTCGATATCCTCCTGGCTCTCGAAGAGGCCGCATGAGATGAGACCCTTTCTCTGGTTGTATGCAAATCCCACGTTGCTGAGGTACTCCTCAACCGGTGTAGGCTGGTCGTCATAGATGAGGCGGTTGCGGTTGAATGTGAAGTTACCTCTTGCCGAAACGTTAAGTCCGTTTGCAAATGTATGGTCATAAACTACCGACATATCGAAACCGCGGTTGAGCATCTCTCCGATGTTCACATACTGGTCCTTCTGGAGACCTACTGCCGATGGAGTGGACTGACGCATAAGGAAGATACCGTCACGGTAGTCGCGGAAGAGGTCCGCCTGGATGGTGAGGTCATTAAACAGGCCGAGCTCGATACCGACGTTGCTCTTTGTAGCCTGCTCCCACTCTACCTCTGAGTTACCCATTTCAGCTGTTGTGATACCGCCTACTGTAGTGTAACCTGTTGCAGATGAGTTTGGAATAGTACCCCAGGCAGCACCTGTTGCAGATGTGTTGATGGTAGTGTTGTATGCGAAACGGCGGCTACCTCCGATCTGGTCGTTACCTACAGAACCGTAAGATGCCTTGAACTTGAGGAGATTGATCACATCAGATACGGGCTCCCACCAAGGTTCGTTGCTGATCATGTAACCTACTGCAACTGCAGGGAAGAAACCGAAGCGGTGACCTGGAGCGAAGTTCTCCGATCCGTTGTAACCCATGTTGAACTCGAAGAAGTAGCGGTCCTTATATGAGTATGTCGCACGTGCCGCAACACCCATTGACTTATAAGGGAAAGCCGCGATGTAAGAACCTGGGTGAGTATGAGAGAGCGAACGCATGCTGTAGAGAACCATAGCGCTCACACGGTGTGCATAAGCAAACTGACGCTCATAGTTTACCGAACCCTCAAAGTTGATGTAGCGTGTACCGCTGTGTGATGTTCCGAGAGTGATGTAACCTGCATAGTCATCGATTACCTCATACTGGAGATTGCCTGCGTCATCTCTTCCGATCGCTCTGAAAGTCTTTGGAAGGATGCTGCGGTTGAGGGTATTTGAGTTTGTTGCGTCGAAAGAGAAGGCAACACGTGCAGTAAGACCTTCTGTCACGAAGTCAGAGAAGTCCTGAGTGAGGGACACTGTAGACTGAGCAACGTTGCTGCTCGCGTTCGAATAACCCTGCTCGTTAAGGAGGTTGTATGGGTTAGGAGTACCCTTGATTGAAGCGAGGGTTCCGTCAGAATACTTGAGCGGAATCGCTGTCGGGGTCATGGTCATTGTCTGAGTAAGGAGAGCGTCAAGGCCAGCTGCAGGAGAGTTCTTCACTGTAAACTGAGTAGACACGTTCATACCGAGCACTGTAGACTTGGTAAGATTGATGTCCACGTTTGTACGGAAGTTGAATCTCTGGTAGCTCATCTGAGCATCATAACGGTCGTTTGCTGCTGTATTGAGGATACCGTCCTCAAGATAGTATGAACCGCCGACATAGTAACGTACGTTCTTTGTACCGCCTGATACTCCGATGTTAGCCTTCGTGGTCATAGCCTGGTTCTTGAATGTCTCGCGTACCCAGTCCACTGAAGGATAGAGATCCGGATCGCATCCCTCAAGACCCATTGATGTAGCAAGATACTGCTCCTTTGCAAAGTCATTGAAGATCGCATCCTGACCGCTGTTGATGTACATATTGTTCAGGAAGTCGATGAACTCGCCTGTGCTCGCCATCTGAGGGAGCTTTACAGGAGAAGTCACACCAGTCTCGACCTTGATGCTGAGCTGAGGCTTCGACTCGGCACCACGCTTGGTTGTGATGAGCACGATACCGTTCGCACCACGCACACCGTAAAGGGCTGTAGCCGACGCATCCTTGAGGATTGAGAGAGAGGCGATGTCCTCTGTATCTACCATATCCATACTACGCTCCACACCGTCCACGAGGATCAGAGGAGTAGAGTTAGCACCGAAGGTACTCACACCACGGATCCAGAAATCTGCGGAAGCACCTGGCTCACCGGTCTTCTGGATTGCGACAACTCCGGCAAGCTTACCGGCGAGGCTTGTAGAGAGGTTACCCTGGCTCTGTGCGAGAGTTCCCATGTCCACCGTACTGATGGATCCGATAACGGATGCCTTTCTCTGTGTACCGTAGGCCACCTTCACAACTCCTTCGAGTTCATTGGCAGCGGGAACAAGCTTGATTGTTACTTTTGTCTGGTCGCCCACAACAACTTCCTCGTCAAGATATCCGAGGAATGAGGCAACGAGCACGTCTTTAGGAGAAACGCTGATGTTGAATCTACCCTGGTCGTCAGTCATGGCGCCTCGGGTCTCTCCCTTGACTACAACGTAAGCACCGGCGATTCCTGTGTCTGTCTCGTCCAGGATGACACCGGATACGTTTCTGTCCTGCGCAAAGGCCGAAACCACTGCGCAAGCGGACACGAGGCAGAGTGCGATCACTCTTCTGAGTCCGTTTATACGTTCTGTTAGCATCATAATAAGGTTATTTGTTTATATTTTCTTGATTTTCTATAAAGCCGCTGCTCCGACAAGCACCAGACCCTCAATGTCCGGAGAGACCTTCACAGCTACATCTTCAGGAAGACCTTCCAGGATACTTTTCTCCATAAGATCGAAAGACCTTGAGATCTGTCCTCCAAAGACAATCTGTCTTACATTAAGGTCAGACACCAATTGACGGGCACCTGAAGCCAGATGCTCACCCACCAGAGAGAAGGTTCTGAGAGCCTCCGTTTCACCATTTCGGGCGCGAATGGAGATCTCCCGTACATCTTCTCCTTCTGAAAGCCTGCCTCCCTGCTGGGCATAGAGTCTGAGAATGCCTCTTCTTGAAACATAATCCTCAAGGATTCCTTCCATATAAGGGGCGTTCCAGAGACCCTTTGCCGGCGAGCCTGTCTGAGACTCCTGCACCTTTCCGTCGACAGCATATGTGAATCCAAGGCCTGTGCCCAGGGTAACCATAGCCACATTACCTTCTCTGAGAGAAGAATCGACAGACAGGGCTCCCAGAAGAGCTCCATTGACATCATGAACAAAGGCAAGGCGGGTGTCGGGCGCGATCACATCTGAAAGGATTTCGCGGAAAGACACTCCATATACGGCTGCGAACTTATGCTTCATAAGAAAGATTCCCTTCTTATAATCAAAAGGTCCGGGGATTGCAGCGCATACAGCCTCAATCGCATATCCTTCTTCTGCGGCGCGCCTTATCTGCGCTGAAACAGCAGTGCGAAATGCATCAGTAATCTCTTCTGCAGTTCCGTCCGACGATACAGGAGTACTCATGAAAGTCCCCTCGACGGCACCTTTTCCGGCGACACCGAGAGCTGACTTCACAAATGTTCCGCCAACGTCAAGAAGGACTATGCGATTACTTTTCGTCATTTTCAAATCCTTCACGAAGAGTTGTCTTGTGGATGCTGATTGGCTCCTTACCGAGATTCTCGACCACATACTTGCCCATGTCGGCAGGAACGCATACGATATCCATGAAGTCCATGTCGTAGTAACGCTCAGGGTGCTCCACGCTGCGTACACGTGCCCTGTCGCCGTCAACGAGGGTAAGTACATGGAACTTCTCGTTCCTTGTGTCCTGCTCGCACATCTTCTCGAACTCGAGGCGGCGGAGCGAGATATACATCTGAGGGTTCTCACCGAGGATGTACTCCTTCCAGCCCTCTCCCTCTGCATCAAGGCGAGGCTTCTGCACGATGTAGTCCTTGTTTTCAGGATCGTGGATAGCCGAATATCTTCTCTCCTGGTTCACAACCTCCTCGCCGAGCTTGGTGTGGATAGGACGCTGCTTGCCGTCGAAGTCCAGACGGAGGTAGTCGTACATCTTATATGTATATGAACCGATGGTGAGTGAACCGATCTCGAGGATCACCTGGTTTCTTCCGCTCGAGTGGATGGTTCCCGCAGGAAGCATCACCTGAAGACCTGGCACAGACGGCTCGTAGCTTACGTACTTCTCGTAGTCGCAAGGGATCTTCTTTGTGTCCGCATCCTCGATCTCCTTGAAGAACTGAGGGATGTCGGCATCATCACGGAATCCGATATATGTCTTCGCATCCTGACCGGTTACAACCACATAGTAGCTCTCGTCCTGACGGCCGAACTCATTGTAGTTCTCTACGTTGTATTTTCCGCCTGAGTGGCACTGGATGCTCATGTTACCGGTAGAGTGGTAAGAGTCATCCCAGTTGAAACGGATAGGGAAATATCCCTGGTATTTGGCAACAGCCTTCTCACCCATGAGGTTCACACCCTCCTTGTGCACGAATGAGCAGTAGTTGATGTCAAGCATCTCCTTTCCAGCCTCGACAAGGACGCTGACCTCCATAGGAATGAAGTCGAACACCCATGCGGCATTCTTCATCTCCTCAGGAAGATTACGATACTTCTTCATGTATGAACCGCCCCACACTCCTTCAAGATAACAAGGTTTTGCACGGAACGGATACTTCACGAGTTCAGCACAGATCTCTGTAAATGACTCGAACGGCATCATCTGGAGCTTCTTTGGATCGTTGTCAAGGAAGTAGAA
>JAZOPY010000021.1:0-10995 GCA_045655825.1 Candidatus Cryptobacteroides sp.
TGCTCTTGATACGCGTTCTTTTAGGGAGATGTCAGTCGCTTCATTAACGAGAAGTTCTACATCATAACCTCTGTCTTTGAGTTCGCATACGATGTTTCTTGAGATTTCGCGGTTGAATTGGGCTTCGAGGAATCTGCCGTCGGGGGAGCGTTTGCCGGGGGTGTTGAGTCCGTGGCCGGGGTCTATGTGGATTTTCATGTCGTTATTGGCGACAGTTCTGGGATTCCTTTTGCAAAATTAATGATTTTAGGGAGATTTTGAAAAAATGAGTATCTTTGCAGAAACAGCATTGCAGATTGCTGCAATGTGTTTTTAATACCTAGCAGGCTTCGCGACATTTATGTCCGGAGCCTTTTTCATTAGAATGAAAATGTAGCAAGGTTGTAACAAGGTTTTAAAACAAAAACCCTCGTAGAATGCATCTACGAGGGTTTTTGGTGGTGCCACCGGGAATCGAACCAGGGACACAAGGATTTTCAGTCCTTTGCTCTACCAACTGAGCTATGGCACCAATTTTTTCTTTAGAACTACCCTATCTTTCGATTGGGATTGCAAAGGTAGACATTATTTTTTAATCTGCAAACTTTTCTGCAATATTTTTAAAATTATTTGAGCTCTTTTTACCAGATTACATCGAAACAGAATAACAAACCACTGGTATACAAAATGTTATGCATTCAGCACTTTTTTCAGCGACGCAAGTAATTTGCCTATAAAACTTGCGTCGCGAAAAGGAGAACACTATCTTTGCTCTCCGTTAAAATAAAATGATGATGAAAAGGATACTTGCCGGCATTACTGCCATTGCAGCGATGGCAACATCGTGCAAAGAGACTACAACTACAGAAACTGAATTCCTCACTGACCAGATAGGCGTGAGCGTAAGCGCGGAAGAGAACAGGGAATACTCATACACCGACAAGCAGGCAGGATACTGGTACGGCACAACCCACCAGGAGCAGACCGAGTGGTGGTCGGGATGGAACATGGCCAAGAAGCGCATTCTCGCCGACTATACCCTCGGCACAGAGGACGGGCCGCTCAGCAGAAAAGACGCACAGGTAACTGTATACCCTGAAAGACTGGAGCGCAAGTGGACAAACGCCCAGGAGACATTCTGCCTGCTGGACAACCGTCCTATAATATATATAGGCCTGACGACTCAGTCCGATTCTGTATTCTGCGAGCTGGACATGAGCCACATTGCTTCAGTGACCGCTGCAGAGGACGGACTGTTCTTCACTCCGAAGGAGGCTTCAGATAAGTTCATCATGCTGACAACCGCTTCAGGCGTGCCGTTCCAGGAACATGGATATGGAATCATGGCCGGAGCCGATGCTGAAGGCTTCCTTCTGGCATACGGCAGCGAGCAGGAGTGCAGGGCACTTGTGGAGGAGTTCCGCAGCAACGGAAAGCAGCTTTTGGCCGAAAGGAAGGACCGCATCAATGACCTGATCACAGAATACAATCCTCTCGAGTCAAACCTCCCAGAGCTTGACAAGTCGCTTGCATGGATCACCATCACAATGGACGAACTGATCACATGCCAGCAGGGCAACGGAATCTATGCCGGACTGCCTTGGTTCAACGAATACTGGGGACGCGACATGTTCATCTCGATGCCGGGCGCATGCCTGGTGACCGGCCAGTTCGACATAGCCAAGGAGATCCTCAAGGACTTCGCGAAGCTTCAGGACACAGACCCTTCTTCTGAGACATACGGCCGCATCCCGAACAGAGCCAACCTCGAGGGCATTCTCTACAACACTACAGACGGAACGCCTCGTTTCGTGATCCAGGCCTATCAGCTGGCACAGTACTCAGGCGACACCGAATTCCTGCATGAACTTTACCCAGCCATCAGCAGGAGCATCAACGCATCGATCAAGAATTACACAGACGAGAAAGGCTACCTGACCCACGCGGACGCCGACACATGGATGGACGTGAAGAGAAACGGCATCCCGGGCTCCCCTCGCGGAAACCGCGCCAACGACATCCAGGCCCTGTGGTATGAGCAGCTCATGGCCGGAAGTCATATCGCGAAGCTTATGGGTGATGACGGCAGCGCCGAAGAGTGGGCCGGCCTCGCGACCATGCTGGCAAGCAACTTCGAGAACGACTTCTGCAACAAGGCAGAGAACTATATCATCGACCACCTCAACTCAGACGGCAGCGCAGACCTGCAGTTCAGACCAAACCAGCTCTACTGCTTCGACCTTGTCGGCGACGAGGACTTCAAGCAGGCTGTCACCCGCCGCGTATGGGAGGAGCTGGTGTATCCGTGGGGCGTGGCATCGCTCGCACAGTGGGACCTCCAGTTCCACCCTCAGCACGAGAACTGGAACTACTACCATAAGGACGACGCCTACCACAACGGCACCATCTGGCTCTGGAACAACGGAGCTGCGATGCAGAGGATGATAGAGTACGGCCAGATCGAGCCGGCATGGGAACTCTTCAAGAACATGAACCGCCAGGCGCTGCATGAAGGCGCAGTGGGCAGTCTCAGCGAGAATGCCGACGCGCACCCTCGCGAAGGCGCATCATGGGTGAAGCGTTCGGGCACATTCCTCCAGGCATGGAGCAACGCCGAGCACCTGCGCGTATGGTACCAGCACTTCCTGGGCATCCGCCCGGACCTGCTCAGGGGCATCATCGTAATCGAGCCTAAGCTCCCTGCAGAGATCAAGGAACTCAAAACTTCGGTGAAGATCGGAGACGGCACCCTTCATTATAAATATGCAGACGGAAAGGTATCAGTAGAGCTTGACGGCATTGACGCCGAGCTTGAGATTCATGAGCAGAAAGGCCAGACAGACTCCCCTGCCTTCGAAGGTGTGAAGTTCTGCCAGCCAGACCCGCTCGAAAGCTACCCATGCTTCGCAACATACCACGAAACCGCCTTGACTTACTAAATTCTATAAGCCGAAATACCATGCGACATGCTCGAAGGGTCACAGATTTTGCCTTTCGAGCATGTCAAATTTTTATAAATACCTAACTATTAACAACTTACTAAGACCGTCGATGTTCGAAGGGTCAAAAATTCCGCCCTTCGAACATAATTTTCCGCCCTTCCAGCATCATATCGCATCAATTCAGATCTGTCAAACACAAGCAAAACTAAGCCAGATACAAATAAACTAAAAATTTTAGTTAATAAACTATAATAAATAGTTGCATTAAAAGATTTTTTAGTTACCTTTGTGTCAACAACATTTCAGATCATGAAGAAACTCACACGAAAAGAAGAAGAGATCATGAATCTCTTTTGGGATAAGGGAGCGATGTTCGTCAAGGAACTGCTTGAGCTATACGATGAGCCTAGGCCACATTTCAACACTTTATCGACTATGGTAAGAACACTGGAGGCTAACGGTTTCATAGACCACAAGGCATACGGAAACTCATATCAGTACTACCCTGTCGTGAGTCGTGAGGAGTACGCAGGCAGTTCGTTCAAGGGCATCATCAGCAACTACTTCAACAATTCATACCTGAGTGCAGTATCAACACTGGTAAAGGAAGAAAAGATTACAATTGAAGAATTGAAGGAGCTTATTGACCAGATTGAAAACGGAAATAAATAAACTAAGCCATGACTGACTTTCTGATATACCAAGGCAAGGCAGCTGCAGCACTGGCTGTATTCTATATGTTTTATCGTCTGCTGCTCAGCAAAGAGACCTTTCATAGATTCAACCGCATCGTGCTTCTTGCCACGGCGGCAATTTCCTTTATCCTGCCTCTCTGCGTCATTACAATCCAGAAGGTGGAGACGATACAGACTGACCAGCCTGTAATAGAGTATGCCTCCGTAACGGAAGTTCCGGCTTCGGAAGAAACACTTGAGCTAGTCGAGACTCCTGATAAACCGGCAGCCGAAACCCCATGGTGGCCTGCTGTCCTGACAACAGTTTTTGCCCTGGGTGCACTGGCCATACTTGCGATAACCATAATCTCCATAATCAAGACACATAAAATCATAAGGGGAGGAAGGCATGAACTACTTGAAAGTGGAGAGACTTTAGTAATAACAGACTACGACACAGCTCCTTTCAGCTGGATGAAATACATCGTGCTTTCAAAGGAGGATTACGAGAGCGGCTACTCTCAGATTCTGACTCACGAGAAGGCACACATCGCCCTCAGGCATTCATGGGACATCATCTTTGTCGACATGATCACAGCCCTCCAGTGGTTTAACCCGGCAATATGGATGCTTAAGGCAGACCTTCGTGCCATTCATGAGTATGAGGCAGATGACGCAGTCCTGAGAAGCGGAGCCAATGTCAAGGAATACCAGTATCTATTAATAAGAAAAGCTGTCAGCAAGAGCGGCTACTCAGTTGCTAACAGCTTTAATCACAGTACACTTAAAGCTCGTATTACTATGATGTTAAACAAAAAATCATCTCGTATGAGTGCCTGGAAGGCTCTCTACGTGCTCCCACTAGTGGGAATCTCTCTCGCGGCAACTGCCGAGACAAAGGTAGATTACCAGTACGAAGACCTTGAGACTCTGAAAGAGGTCACTGCAGACCAAGACACTACAGTGCGCAAAGTTAGTGAAAATTGGCAAAATGAAATGAGTGCTTTCACAAAAAAGAATGTCAGAGAGGGACGATTTATCGTTGACACGGAAAAAAATGAGTTCACTCTCATCTATTTCGACACTGAAGGCAAGGAACTTCAGGTTCACTACACCGGAGTTAACCTCAATCAGGACATCCATATGCTCAATGGAGCGATTGTTTCTGAGGAGATGGCATTGGAAGCTGCTAAAAATGATCCGGAAGGAGTAATGATCGTAGCATATCTTAAGGACAATCATAGAGTCTGTGCAGCGGTAACTACTTCTGGAAATTACATCACAGGAACTGTAAAGCCTCTGCAAATAAATCTCACCGAAATGGAAAGCAAGCCGAAAAGCAAAAAGGAGCCCGTTCCTTTCCACCAGGTTGCCCAAACCCCTACTTTCAATGGCGGTGATGCCAATGAGTTCTCAAAATGGGTAAGCGAAAACTTAAAGTATCCTGATGAAGCCCGTCAGTCTAAAGTACAAGGCAGAGTCACTTTGCAGTTCACCGTGACTGAAACTGGTAAGGTCGCTGACGTTAAAGTTTTGAGAGGCGTGAATGAAATTCTCGACAAAGAAGCGATACGAATTGTCAGTCAGTCTCCGCAGTGGACACCTGGCAGAGACGAGAATGGGGAAATTGTTCCAGTCACATATGTCTTCCCGGTAATATTCAAATTATAAGAAGTAATTCATGGCGATGACACATCTATGGCACGCATTGTGCAATTAAGAGGTTAACCTTTTAGATGTTAGACATAAATATTGAACGAACAGCACCGCCCGTCGAAGTGATTCGCCGGGCGGTTTGTTGATATTTTTATATCTTTGTATTCATGACCAGCCCTATGACCAACATCCCTATCGAAAAGCATCCGCTTGAGCCGTTCCTTCCGGAAGGGGCGCGGATCCTCATGCTGGGCAGCTTTCCGCCCAAGCAGGAGAAATGGTCGATGGAGTTCTTCTACCCCAACTTCATCAACGACATGTGGAGGATTATGGGACTGATCTTCTTCAATGACAGGGATCATTTCGTCGCCGAAGATTCTGCCGGCAGAAAGGTCAAGAGGTTCGACCGCGACAGATGCGCAGCCTTCGCTGCAGAGAAAGGCATAGCCATGTACGACACGGCCTGCGAGGTCAGAAGACTGAAGGACAACGCATCGGACAAGTTCCTGGAAGTAGTGACGCCGACAGACCTGACGGGCCTGCTGGAAAGGATTCCGTCATGCCAGGCAATAGTGACCACAGGCCAGAAGGCCACAGACGTGATCATCGAGACCTTCGGCTGCGAGGAGCCTGCTGTTGGAGAATGTACAGATTTCCAGACAGGAGACCGGCCGATGAGGCTCTGGCGCATGCCTTCATCATCACGCGCCTACCCCCTTTCACTGGAAAAGAAAGCAGAGTTCTATCGAAAGATGTTTGACAAAGAAGTAAGATTCTAATCCTTCTTCAACACCACACGGGCAGAATAGGCCTTTGAGACATCCTTCGCAAAGGTCTTGTAAACCTCGTACTCGTCTTTAGAATATCTGCCTGGACTCAATGACAGAGTCTGGGAGACAACCATCTTCTTTCCGCCTTCTGCGTCAACAAGCTGGACATCTGTCTTCAAGACTCCGAACTGTGTCGATATTTCCGAAGTGGACGGCATGGCTTCGACAGAATAGCCCTCCGGGAGCAACACCGAAACCTCATCCCTGACCACCAGACTGCGGGTGCGCACAAAGTCATTTACACGAGGCTTCCTGTCGGCATGCATCTGTTTTGCAAAGGGATTAAGGTTCAGAAATATACGATCGCCGGACACCTTTGCATAATCATAGGCACCGAAAGAATATCCGATCTGCATATGAGGAACATATTCCTCACCATCATCCATGTCCACCCAATCATCGAAATTATCCTCTACCGAATCAATCTTAAAATCGACAGGATTCAGGGAATTGGCACCCATCACAGCATTGAACTTAGCCTTTTCTGAAAAATCAGCAAATCCGATATAAGGCTCAACCTGATCCAGACTCAGATAACGCATACCCTTACAATGTGCAGAGCCATCATCATACAGGACAACGTCAACGCTTTCGACAGAGTAGCTCAAGGAATCCTCATATGGACGCACCCTGACCTTTTTTCCACCGTCCTCACCAACCAGCACGACCTCATGACCGGCTATGTTATCATGACGATATCCGATAGGAAGACGAGGATTCGTACACTCCACCCATAAGGTATCCTTCTGCATCGGCACACACAGCATGGCATGATCCATCTGTCCTACCGTATAAATTCCAGCCATCAGATTCCTTCTTCCGGTGTCCACGATAAGATATTCTGAACGGATACCGACCACATCAAGCAGAGCCTGCATATATATTGAAAGAGCCTTACAGTCTCCGAATCCGGACGTCATCACCATCTCCGCAGGAAACGGTTTCAGACCACCTATGCCAAGCTGGATGCTCACATACCTGGTATTCTTCCTCAGATAATCATACAGAGCCTTTATCTTCTGCCTGTCGGTCTCGAGTCCATCGACAAGCGCAAGCACCTTTGAGCGGAACTCCTCGGACAATGTCAGCGCATCCTTCTGCAGGCCATAGAGCCACCTGCCGGCCTCATTCCAATCGTTCTGGCTTCCTGTGGTCTTAGCATAGACAAATGACTTAGGAGCGGCATATACATATGGAATCATCTCCAGAACGCTCGGCATCATGTGCTCATAGACATACCCTTGGACATCCGAGACCTTCCACTCATAGACATCAGCCTTTGCAGTCCCGGTCTTGGACGGTTCCACACTCGACCGCATCATGATCTCTGTCCCTGTCGGAACAGCAAGTGTGTATGATGCCGAAGCAAGCGCCACATCCGGATCGCTAAGAGGTACAAATGACGGGAAGGATATGAAGCCGTTCTTATAGGCCACTTCATAAGTATATTCCACTGTGTATGGAACAGGAGCGACGGGACTGAGATATGACATCGTCGCATCAGTTATACCACCTTCCGCCATTGACACAGTCTTCACATCAGACATCTTGTACTTCTTTATGGTCTTCCCTCCTGACTCCAGAGTGCCATTGAATGAAGAAAGGCTTCTGAAGCCATCGGAATAGACGGAGAACACAGCCACATCTGACGCATCTTTGGACAGGACATGCACCTTCATGTTGACCTTATAGGTTCCTGAAGTTGCCGATGTCATGGTGAATGAAGCGTCATATCGCTCTATTATGGCATCCACCGACGAGCTCTGGGCGTGGCATACCGATGCCGACATCACCAGAACAATCGAAAGCAAAACTCTTCTCATGGCTACAGCTTCTTCAAAACTATCATAGACTCATACATCTCAGCCAGATACTGCCAAAGCGTCCTGACATCCGGATAATGCACGGCCTCACAGAAAGTCTTGGTCTGGGTGAAGTTGTATACCACCTGTATTCCATTACCCTGAGCCGCCGAAATGCATCTCACAGAAAGACCGAGCGGATCGAACTTGAAGTTCCTGTTCTCCGGCAGCTGGTCCACTGCATATCCCTCCGGAAGAGTCAATGTAAACCTATATGTCAGAGAGTATGGGAACGGGAAGTCGATCGGATACTCCCTCTTCAAAGACTGGAAGGTATCCTTCGAGTGAAAGGCTTCGATGAATGGAGTTACATATACATATTCACCGGCCACATCAAGATCCTTCATGAATGTATATCCTATGGTTGCGGAAGAAGAGTATTCATTCATGCCGTCAAGCGTGAGTTCATCTATATCGATCGAATTTTCCGATTCCAGATCGGCAATGAACTCTTCATCGTCGCTGTATTCCTTATATAATAACTTTGAGGAATATGCGGGATTGCCTGTATGCTTTGTGACAGCCTCGCCCTCAAGTCTGAAGTCATCTGTCAATGAAGCCGTCACGGACATCACCGAACCGTTGCGTGAAAGTCTGGTAAGATCGATCCATTCGCCGGCACCTTCATTTTTAATAAGGCGGGCATTCGGTACAAGGAATTTTGACGGCAGCACATTTATGTACCCGTTTGTAGAACCACCATCAAGATAGTAACATGTGCCGTCTGCCCCCAACACTCCTACAACAAACGTATCATATGGCAGTCTTTCAGGCTGGAAGTCAACAAGATGGCCGGACGTACGCAGCTTCACCATTACCATTTCCACAGTATATCCCATCTCTCTCAGACATCCTGCAATAAGACAATTTATATCGGCATTTGAACCTGAACGCGCCTTGACCACCTGCCCCAGCGGCGACGGCATGATGTCGTATTCACCATTCCACTCCACATTGTTCTTCACAAGATTGACAACCGATTCGATCTTCTGAATATCATTTCCATCCTTCGGCAGAGCCGCCACCTGATCCTTGAAGTGACAATGAGAACGGAAACGTGTCATGATATCAGAATCACGGTAAGACACATCGACATCACCCCATGTGACGCTGTACTCCCTGTAAACGGAAGGAGGTATGCTCAAGGTCCTTATATCATAGCTGACGGCAGAGAAATACTGCTCAGGATAATAGATGTAGGGCTCATACTTGAAGGCAGGAATATCAACTGCAACGAATTTATCCACGCCTATCTCATATTGATAGGAGCCCAAGGCCATGTGCTCTATATCGGAGGCATAATCCACATGGTGGGATCCCCTGAGTTTTTTATGAAACGTAAACATTCCGGGAATACGCACTTCCGATTCTGACAGATTTACAGGAATGGTTCTTTGGAAATATAAATCCTGTATACTCCAATATATGGTAGACCTCAACTTATATTTCACTTCAATGACAGAGCCAACCTTCACATCCTGCGCATAGAATGAAACTTTCCTGTAATCTGAAGAGTACTCATCTTCATAGATAAAGTCCTTGTCCATCTTCGTAGAAACCACCTTTCCATCATCCAGATTATATGTAATGACTTCGATGCCGGTAATATCCTCGCGGTTCGAGGTGCCCACATATCGAAGCAACTCAAAATCGCCCCAATCCAGACCATCTTCCTTAAGGATTTTTATACGCATGTGCCTGTCGATGGTCTGCATGAAATCACCAGATCCATTCAGGTCCACCATAATGCTTCTCTTATCATAAAGCATGACTGCCGTGGCAGCCGTATCCAACGGATACTCAAGCATTTCCACCTCTTCCTTTGACACTTTTCCGAACTTCGTGTTCAGTGTCACCGACTGTGCTGCTGCAGTCACTGCAGCGAAAGCCGACAATACGACAAGAAAAATAATACGTTTCATAACTACTATATTTTACAAACCAAGCAAATATAACAAAAATAGATTAAATTTGCATTTATAACCAGGTATATATCATGAGAAAAACACTGACTATCATCATCCTAGCCGTTTTTGCAGGATTTTCAGCCCGTGCTGACGAGGGTATGTGGCTGCCGTCGCTTATCGCGCAGCGCATCGACGACATGCAGGAAAAGGGCTTCAAGCTTGATGCCGAGGACATCTACAGCATCAACCAGGCCTCCCTCAAGGACGCCGTCGTCCTGTTCGGCCGCGGCTGTACAGGCGAGCTCATCTCTCCGGAGGGACTGCTGCTGACCAACCACCACTGCGGATATCCGCAGATCCAGCAGCACAGCACCGTCGAGCACGACTACCTCAAGGATGGTTTCTGGGCAATGAGCCGCGAGGAGGAGCTTCCTAACAAGGGCCTGAGCGTGAGCTTCCTGGACAGAATGGAGGACGTGACCGACATCATCCTCAACGGCTATCAGACAGGAATGCAGGAGGATGAGCGCGTCGCTATCGTAAAGAAGAACTCCGCAGCTCTCATTGAAGAGGTAACTAAGGAAGGAAACGGTATCAGAGCTACCGTAGAGGCACTTTATTATGGAAACCAGTACTTCCTTTTCGTATACAGACAGTATGACGACGTACGCCTTGTGGGTGCACCGCCTTCATCGATCGGAAAGTTCGGCGCGGATACAGACAACTGGATGTGGCCTCGTCATACAGGCGACTTCTCTATGTTCCGTGTATATATGGCACCTGACGGATCACCGGCGGAATATGCTCCCGAGAATGTTCCTCTCAAGGCAAAGAACAACCTCAAGATCTCGCTTGCAGGCGTGCAGGAAGGCGATTATACCATGATCATGGGTTATCCTGGACGCACCACACGTTTCCAGACTTCTCCTGAGCTCAAGTCTCAGATCGAACTCAACGACATCAGGATCGCTGCCCGCACCATCCGCCAGGACAAGATGCTGGAGGACATGCTCGCCGACCCTAAGGTGAAGATCCAGTATGCAAGCAAGTACTCAGGCTCGTCAAACGGCTGGAAGAAGTGGCAGGGCATGAAGCTCGCCTTCGACAAGCTCGACATCATCGGACGCGCCGAGCAGGAAGAGGCG